>CAIJTL010000370.1 GCA_903823545.1 uncultured Planctomycetaceae bacterium | reverse complement strand
GCGGTTGTAGCACTCACCGGCTGTCAGTGTGCATTGTTCGGTCCCGCCAAATTCGGAGCACTACCCGAAATTTTACGACCGGAAAAATTGTCGATCGCAAACGGCTTAATGGGGTTGGTGACCGTCGTCGGCACGGCGATGGGGGTCGTTATGGGCGCGGTCCTGTTTGAACGATCGAAGACATCTTTGACGTCGCCGATCAATTTTGAACAGATTCACGAAGTCGCAGCATTTTTACTAGGTCTCGGTGTCATAGGTTTCATCTTCACGCTCATCATCAAGCACCTTCCAGCAGCAGATCCAGCTCGCAAGCTGAAGGCCAATCCGGTTGGCGAAACGATCTACAACTTGCGAACGCTCTACGGTAATCGAGCGTTGTTCTCGACGGCACTCGGCATGGCATTCTTTTGGTTCATGGCCAATTTGGCTCAAAGCACGGTGTTGTCATACGGCGACAAAGTGTTGTTTCTGACTGAAAGCGAAGTTGCTCCACTGCAGGCGATGCTCGTATTGGGAGTCGCCGCTGGAAGCCTGCTCGCAGGTCTTTGGTCGGCAGGCAAGATCGAATTGGGCATCGTGACGATTGGCGGCTTTGGCATGTCGATCAGTGCAACGGCGCTCTTTTTTGTCGGAACCTGGCTTGGCCCCGCTGTTGCCAAAACACAGGCTGTGAAGATGCAATCCGTGAGTACGTCCGCCGCTGCAGTTGTTGAGAAAACCGATCTGCCAGCCTCTTTAGGAACCGATGCCACGGAGGAAAACGCGGATAGCGCCACTGACAATTTGATTCAGAAGTGTGCAACCCCGGACCGTGCCTCACACACTCCCGAAGGCCGACGAGCGATCCTCTGGACCTGCATTTTTCTCTTAGCTCTCGGCTTGAGTGCCGGGCTCTTCAACGTGCCGCTCGAAGCATACTTGCAACATCGCAGTGATCCGAAGCAAGTCGGCGTCAACATTGCGGCGAGTAACTTCATGGTCTTCTCTTTCATTTTGCTGTCCTCAGGTCTCTATTGGGTTCTGCGGCAAAAGCTGGGATTAAGTCCAAGCAGCGTCTTCTTAGTCGCGGGTGTTGGTGCGATGCCGGTTGCGATCTGGATTTTCAAGCTGATCCCCAAAGAGACGATTCGCTGTCTGTTTTGGTTGGTGTTTCGCTTGGTCTATAAGGTCCGTGTCTATGGAAGCCACAATCTACCTGTGACCGGAGGCGGCTTAATCGTCTGCAATCACGTTTCGTGGTTGGACGGCATCCTGTTGATCCTCAATTCCGAGCGACCGATTCGGATGATTGCTTGGGCAGACTACATTTCTACTGGCGTTAGCGGATGGCTTGCTCGGCTCTATGGAACGATTCCTATCAAACCTGAAGACGGTCCAAGAGCAATCGTCACAGCCTTAAACACAGCGAAAGAGGCGGTCAAGAACGGGGAACTCGTTTGCATCTTTGCTGAAGGACAGCTCACTCGCACCGGGCAGTTGCAACCGTTTCAGCGCGGTCTGATGAAGATTATCGACAAGACCGATGCTCCTGTGATTCCGACTTATTTGGATGAACTTTGGGGAAGCATCTTTAGTCACCGCGATGGCAAGTTCTTCTGGAAGCTTCCCCGCCGTTGGCCGTACCCGATCACCTTGGTTTTTGGTGAGCCGATTAAGAATCCGGACAACGTCAATGAGGTCCGATTGGCTGTCGAAAAGCTTGGCGTTGAAGCCGCGTTCAAACGGATGTCACAAGAGCTCCTCCCCGCTCGAGTCTTCTTGCGAAAGTGCCGCACCGCTCGGTTTCAGAAAAAGATTGCTGATTCAACTGGCCAAGAAATGGTTGGCAGCAAGCTGCTCATTGCGACACTCTGCATCCAGAGAGCTCTTGAACGACATTGGCTGAAGTCCGACGAAAAGAACATCGGAATTCTGTTGCCGCCGTCCAATGGCGGCCTGCTGGCAAACACTGCCATCACCGTTTCCGGCCGAGTCGCGGTCAATCTGAACTACACGCTCTCCGACAAAGACATTCGGTATTGCATCGAGCAAGCGGGCATCCGCCACGTCATCACCAGCCGCAAGTTTCTCGAAAAGAAGCCGATCGACCTCAATGCCGATGTCATCTTCATGGAAGACGTGAAAGAGCAAGTGAGCGGACTTGATAAAGCATGTTCCGCGATCGCCGCTCATGCCGTTCCGATCTGCCTGCTTGAACGTTGGCTCGGTTTGACGAGCATCAAGCCGACCGACTTGATGACGATCATCTTCACGTCCGGTTCAACCGGTGAACCGAAAGGTGTGATGCTCTCGCATCACAACATCTCGTCGAACATCAGTTCGGCCGATCAACTCTTTCAGATCACCAGCAATGACGTCGTTCTCGGCGTGTTGCCGTTCTTTCATAGCTTCGGTTACACGCTCATGATGTGGCTACCGCTCAACGTCGATGCCGCCAGCGTGTATCACTACAACCCGCTCGACGCCCGCACGATTGGCGAACTTTCTCAAAAGCACAAAGTAACGATCGTGGCTGCGACACCAACGTTCTTGAAGACGTACCTCAAACGCTGCGAGAAAGAACAATTCGCGACGCTCGATCTGGCCATCGTCGGTGCGGAAAAACTTCCGGAGTCTCTCGCGGCTGAGTTCCTTGAGAAGTTTGGCATCACTCCAACAGAGGGTTATGGCTGCACGGAACTCTCGCCGTTAGCAGCGGCGAACGTTCCTGATCATCGCGCGAAAGACATCGTTCAAATCGGTACGAAGCTAGGAACCGTTGGTCGAGCGGTTCCGAACGTCTGCGCGAAGATTGTTGATCCCGACACGTTGGTAGAACTCGGCAATAACAAACCGGGATTGCTGATTATCGGTGGCCCAAACGTGATGCAGGGGTATTTGAATCAGCCGGAGAAAACCGCCGGAGTGATTCACGACGGCTGGTACAACACCGGTGATATCGCCGAGATCGATGACGAAGGATTCATCAAGATCACCGGTCGCCTCAGCCGCTTTTCGAAGATTGGCGGAGAAATGGTTCCGCACATTCGCATCGAAGAAGAGCTT
>CAIJTL010000369.1 GCA_903823545.1 uncultured Planctomycetaceae bacterium | reverse complement strand
CGTCAGTGACAGCGAGGCTGCTGAAAAGCCCGCGTCATTCAAGTTCACCGTGTCAGAACCGGTTCCGCCCGCAACCGTGATCCCAGCCGCGAAGCCTGATCCCAAGCCGGTGAAGGTCACGACGTCGTCACCCGTGTCACCCGCGTTGATGATCAACAAGGTCGTCGGATTGGCGAACGTCACCGTTTCACCACCGACATTGGAATCGACCGTCGTCATCCCCGCTCCGCCGTCCGAAACCGTGATGGTCTCGGACATCGTGCTGAAGTCGAGAGTCACGGTCGCCACCGTGATATTCGACGTGATCGGGTCCAGCCCGGTGTAGGTGATGCTGCGGCCATCCAGACTGATCGAGCCATCGGTCTCGTTGGTGAATGAGTACGTCGCCGAGGTGAACGATCCGTTGTTCAAGACGATGGCGTCGCTCCCGCCCGTTCCGCCGTTGAACACGATGCCGCCAGCAGGAATCGGATTGCTGCCGAAGTCGAGTGTCAGAGTCTCATCACCCGCATCGGTTCCGTTGATCGTCAACGTGTTGATACCAGCAATCGGAGCCGAGCTGACCACCACACCGCCAAGCACGATTTCCAAATTTCCGCCTGTCACTCGTATGGTGTAGTCCGCCCCGGATGTGGCGTTGAATGTGACCGCTGCCGTGTCGTCATCAGTGATGGTCAGCGTGTGGCTGGTGTTAGCTCCGATCGAAACTTGCGTCGTCGTCCCGTCACTGAGCGTGCCGAAACCGAGCACCACCGTCTCATTGTCGTCATCAACGATGTCCTCAAAAATATTGACCGTCACGTCCTGACTGAAGCTGCTCCCGTCGCTCGGAGAAAACGTAACCGTCGTGTTCGTGTAAGTGGCATCCGGTTCCAGCCCCGTCACCGTGGCCGTCCCCCCGGTGCGATTCACGGGAATGGAAACCGTCTGATCCAACCCCGCCGTTCCCGATCCATTCGTCGTCAAAACCAACGACACTGTGACGAGTTTGGTCGTGTTGTCCTCATTCACACTGCTAGAAGACGACGCGAATTGCAGCGTCGCCGTGTCGTTGTCTGTACCAATCGTGGTGGTATTGGCGGTGATACCCAGTGTGGTGGCTGTTCCACCGGCCCCTAGGCTGCCGAGGGTCAGTGCGACAGACTCGGAACCTTCGACGCGTTGATCATCCAGAACCGCCAAAGTTGTATTTCGAGTGGCAGCGGTCGCCGCTCCGGAATCAAACGTGACGGTCTGTGTCCCGAAAGCGGTGTAGTCCGCACCGGACGTAGCGGATCCGCCAGTCTGCGTCACATCGGCTGACAACGAAATTCCAGCACCAAGCATGAATGAGCCACTGCCCGACCCCGTGATCGTCAGAGTCACCACACCTATGGTCTGGCTACCCCCCGCCTCCGTCACTGTCGATGTTGCGGCGATATCCAGCGTTGCCGACTCGTTATCAGCGACGTTCACGCTGCCGGCCCCCGCTTCGGTCACACTGGCATTGCCCGTCGTGTCGACCAGTGACGCACTCGGTGATTCGGCGGCTTCCAGGTACTTGTCGTTAGTGGCGGTGACGGTCAGCGTGACGGAGGCCGCATTCAGGGCACCGGAAGAGAATGATTGCGTGTTGGAACTGAAGTCGGTGTTCGCGGCGAGCGTGACGCCGTTGATCGCCGTCCGCAGTTCTTGATCGCCGGTGCCATCGGTTTGCAGCGTCAGCGTGGCAGTCAGCGAGCCGGTGGCTCCCCCTTCCGTGGCGCTGGTGGTTCCCGACAACGTCACCGTGGCCGAGTCATTGTCCGTGACGCTCACGGCACCGGAACCCGCTTCGGTCACACTGGCATTGCCGGTGGTGTCGGCCAGCGAGGCAGAAATGCTGTTCTCCGGCCCTTCGACAAATTGATCGTTGGTGGCGGTGACGGTCAGCGTGACGGAGGCCGCATTCAGGGCACCGGAAGAGAATGATTGCGTGTTGGAACTGAAGTCGGTGTTCGCGGCGAGCGTGACGCCGTTGATCGCCGTCCGCAGTTCTTGATCG
>CAIJTL010000368.1 GCA_903823545.1 uncultured Planctomycetaceae bacterium | reverse complement strand
CCGACTTCGCTCGCGTCGATGTGCGTGCTCCGTCACTGGAAGAAATATTCGTCGGCTACCTGCATCCGGACAAAGTCCCGGGTGCGGGCGGAACGTGGACCCCTGCGGAAGAGAACCACGACCATGATCTTGGTGAGCCGGAGGGCATCAGCCCCCAGACATCCTTTGGGACGTAAGAAGCATCAGACATTGTGGACGATCACAACGATGAAGTGGCAAGCTAACAGCTTGCACGACGTAAGGAACTCGCCATGAACACGACACTGCTTTATCGCTTGGTTTGGAAAGAAACTCGCGCACTGCGTGCGTTATGGTTGTCGCTGTTGGGGTTGGGCTTGTTGTTGTCTGTAGCCGTCGTCTGTTTTGGAGACAGGCATGGTCTTTACCGAGCAATGCTCTTGTTTAACTTCGCGGCCTGGATACCGGCGGTCTATTCGCTGGCGTTGGTCGCAATGGCGTTTGCCGGGGAACGTGAAGAGGGAACCGATCAATTGCTGAGCCGATTGGCGGCACCTCCGTTGGCACTATTGAGTGTGAAGTTGTCTTTGAATCTGCTCAGCACGATCGTCTTATTCGCAGCGCTGTCTGTTCCGGCTTGGGCGTTGGACAGTTCGAGCGTTCGAGCCAGCCCGGCTTTCTTCCAGTCGATGCACTTGCTGACGTTGATGTGGTGGGTTGGGCTGCTGACATGGGGATTGTTCTTCTCATTGCTGTTTCGGCGAGTGATGCCTTGTCTGATAGCCGCCACCGTGGCGACCGGCACGACTTTGTTGCTCGTTCCGGTCATGTTTCTACGGCATGACCTCAATGACGCGATCGTCCACTTGTCGGCGGTTGCTGGCTTGTTGCTGATCTGTAGCGTCTGGCTCGTGCAGACGTGGGACGAAAACCGTTGGCCGCGACTGATCGAGCGGCTATTTCGAATCGGAAACCGGTTGAGTCGTTGGCGATTGCGAATCAATCTTCAGTCTCTGGATGCCGCGACACCGACCAACATCTCGACCGTAAAAACGAGGCGATCAGTTCTGCAAACAAACCTGGGAAGTTGCTCGGAACTCCTGCGGCTCTTTTTGCGTCTGTTCGGCTTGTGCCAGCCGGACGAATGGTTGCCAGCGTGGCGGCGAGAGGTTCGGCGATTGTTGTGGTTGGAGTGGCGATCGGCTTGGATGGTGTCGCTGGGATTAGTCGTGGCGGGGAGCGGCGTGTTGATCGCGCTGGTCTCGACGTCAGGTTCGCAGACTGATTTGAAACTTGCGATGAGCATTCTGCCGCTGGTCTTGGCGACGGTGATCTTTGTGCTGGGAGTCTGGTCGTTTCATGGTGAGCAGCGCGAACAACACTTCCGATTCTTTGCCACTCATGGTGCGTCACCGATTGCGATGTGGTTTGTGAAGCACGTCGTCTGGTTGAGCTGTGCGATCGTGGCTGTTGTGACGCTGTTGTGCATCTCGGCGATGGTCTCTGAGAAAGCGATCCTCGAAAAGGAGATCATGGAAGGGGACATGCGAAATGTCGTTGAGGCGACTCGTGATCGACACATGGGTTGGAATGGGGTGAACCCCGTCGAGCCGCTCAATCGGTTTGTGTTTTGCTTGTCGAACGCGACGAAGACGTCATTGGATTTCGTTCACAATCCGAAAGACTTGCCAAGTTACAGGCCGTTGATTGCGTTGGTCGTGCTGTCGCTTGGCCGAGGTTTGATCGCCGCATGGCTCTGCTTTTCCGTGGGGCAGTTGGTCTCGTTGATGATCCCTCGCGCGGTGACGTCAGTGTTGGTGGGATTGTTGGTCTTGGGAGTGACGGTCGCATGGTGGTACGTGATTTCGATGTTACTTGTGCCGTTAGCAATCGCAGTGCTGCCTCTGCTGGTTGGCTTGTTGGCAGCAGCGTGGGGCCGCATGAGCGACTGGTTGGAAGAACGATCGGGATGGCGACGTTGGCTGAGGCTCGCTGTGACAGTTATGGCACCAGCGGTTCTCGCGTTTGTTGGCATGGCCGTTTATCGCGTTTACGAAGTCCCGTTTGTGGAACTGCCGTGGCAATCAACGGGGTTGATGACTTCAACAGCAGAAGCTCGCAAGACGGGCGAAGATTGGGTGCGGCTATCGGAGCGATTGGAGTCTCCGTGGGGATCGGAGGATGCTCCGAAGAACATGATCGGAGAGGATCACGTCCCGGTTTTGGACATGGACATCAATCGCATCGAAGAGGCTCATTGGCACGGCTTCGCCGAGCGAGATTGGCTGACAAAGAACTCGGAGATTCTCGAAGAGGCGATGCAACTCGCGAAGCGTTCCGGGTGTGTGATGCCCAAATCTTGGAGTTGGATCGATCAACGCAAAAACCAGCAACTCGGACGTGTGGCGATGCTGTTGAAGATGTCGGCGCTTGAGTCGCTGGCCAATCATCGGCTGGACGAAGCGATGCAGCGGGCGTTGGCGCTGTATCAGTTTGGCATCCATTTGGGGCGAGACCTTTGGAATTATGGAAGGCTGGTGCAACACGCTGGGCTACACGTGCTGCGTGAGTGGGCCATGAGCGGCGATCAGACGACCGAATCCTTGTTGGCGGCATTGGGGCGATCAAAGTCAGAGACATCACATCCGGTCGCCCAACTGGTCCGTGCCGAAGGAGTTTTTGCCGTCGATCCGCAAGAACTTTTGCGAGCGGAGT
>CAIJTL010000367.1 GCA_903823545.1 uncultured Planctomycetaceae bacterium | reverse complement strand
GCAATGATGGCGAACGGTGTCTTGGGCTGTTACTCGCTCGATGGCAAAGAAGTCTGGAAGCTCAACCTCCAAGATCGCTACGGCAAGTTCAGCATCCAGTTCGGCATGACGTCATCTCCGTTGCTCGATGGTGACCAGCTTTATCTTCAGCTCATTCACGGCGAAGGAAACGCAAAAACTCGCGAGGCCGTCGTTGTCTGTTTGGATAAGAACACTGGCAAAGAAATCTGGAAGCGAGATCGTCCAAGCGACGCAATCGCGGAATGCGAACACTCCTACGCTTCGCCGACGATGTATGACGATGGCCAGAGCAAATTCCTGATCAGTCACGGTGCCGACTTCATCGTGGCTCACGATTTGTCCGACGGTCACGAACTGTGGCGCTGCGGCAACCTCAACGTGAAATCAAAGTACGATCCGACACTGCGATTCGTTGCGACTCCAGTCACCAGTAACGGAATCGTCATTGTGCCAACCGCGAAGGGCGCTCCGCTGATCGCTCTGAAGCCAAATGGAAAAGGGGACATCACCAACAACGATGAACTGCATCTGTGGAAACACTCCAAAACGCCCGATGTCCCTTCTCCTTTGATTCATGAGGGACTCGTATACCTCTGCATGCAGGACGGCCAAGTGCATTGTCTTGACCAGAAGTCGGGCGAGCAGATTTATCTCAAGCGTGCCCACAGCGACCGCTACCGGTCATCGCCAGTTTATGCCGACGGCAAGATTTATTTGAGCGCACGAGGTGGCCTGGTCACGGTCATTAAAACCGGAAAGTCATTTGAAGTGCTCGCGGAGAATGAAATTGGCGAAGCAATGAGTGCCTCACCGGCGATTGCGAACGGCACTTTGTATCTCCGCAGCTTCGACGCCCTGTGGGCGATCCGAAACAAGTGATCGAAACAAGCTTCGCCACTCAACCTAAAACGCCGGAGAGGCCCAAATCTCCGGCGTTTTTTGTTGATTTTACAAAATTGAGGGGCCGTATCGGCATTTCGTGCTAGCCGTCTTGACCCGATTTTTAAGTTCTCATACACACCCGCCTCACGCAGCGAGCAGCACGAATGACCGCTCAAACATGACGGCTTTCAACTGCGCGTTACGTCACTTCTCTTGCTCAATCTGATTTGGCTTTTGGCATTCGGTTCTGTCCTCATCTGACAAGCTGCGTCCCTTCTGCTTAGACGCCGGGTGACCGGCAATCTCACTCGTCCCACCTCGCACTCGACTTAGGATGGTGCCATGACAGTGAAGCTGTCTCGATTCGCTTCGGCTTTTGGTGCACTGCTTTGTTTGGCTTCAGCCAACACGGCATCAGCTCAGTGGTTTCCGTTTCGAGGATTGTTTACTCCGTGCCCATGTGGGCCAACACCGGCGATGTACTCGCCAGTGTCATACGGAGGCTGCAGCAATGGTGCCTGTGGTGTCACTCCAACGGCAATGATCAACAACAATTCTTGCGGCTGTGCGCCGGTCGCATATGCTCCGACATGTGCTCCAGCAATGGTCGCTCAGCCCGTGACCGAAACTGTCATGCGGCAAGTTCCAGTGACTGAATACAAGCAAGTTCGACAAACGGTTCGTAAGCCGGTGACTCGGACGACCTACGTCGATCAGCCCGTCACTGAATATCAGCAGGTTTGCGAACCCAAGACGGTCAGCGTCCCAACGGTTGCTTATCAAGACGTCACTGAATGCCGCACCGTTCAACGCAATTGCGGTCAGTGGGTTACTAAGTGGCACTGCAATCAAAAGATTTCGCCATGCCAATACGACAACCGACAAGGTTTCGTCGGTGAAATGAATCGTATGGGCTTCGCGATGCGACAGGCTTTCGTGCCAGCACAGTACGCAACTCGTGAGTACCAAACGCAGGTTGTGTCTCAACAAGTTCCGACGACTCGCCGAGTTGCCGTCCACGGTACGAAGCAAGTGACATACAACGTCAATAAAACGGTTGCGGTGCAATCAACACGCAAAGTTGCAGTTAACACGGTCGACTATGTTGATGAAGAAGTCGTCGTGATGCAGCCTGTCACCGTGGTGAAGTCGATTCCGACGACTCAAACAACGTATCGACTGGTTCCTGCCGGAAGCGCGTTGGCTTACGGATCAACCGTGACCAACACCGCTTTGGCACCAACACCGGACCCCGTCAACGCTCAGGCCGCTCCGAAGAAACAATCGGCCGCACGTGAAACGGGTAAGGATCGAACCACAGACTCACGCAACGACGAAAACCCAGGCAAGGGCGCTTCACTCGAACGAAACAGCTCCTCCGACGAAGAATTCAACGGTGGTACTCGTCGAGCAAACAAGAGCGATCTATCGAAAGGTCTGATTCGATTCGTCGCAGCAAAGGCTCCCGACTCAGTTCGAGTCGGAGTCTGGCGTCCGACTGCGACCAACAACGCCACGAAGTCAATTCAACATCCGCAGAAAATCACCCCAACGATCACTGTCGCCGAAGTGAACTAACACGACATAACGCGGTCGACGTTTCTGAACTCTGTTGCTCAAACAATGCCGCAAGCAAGTTGCTTGTGGTGCGAAAGGCTCCTTCTCTTCAACCCTCTGTTTTCGAATTCGCTGAACTCTCTCTCCTCAGCATTCGAGAACAACAACTCCCGGTCACGTCTCTCCCTCCTCCCTCCTGTTCCTCAGAATCTCTCTCCCTCCCTCGCGGTGCTCGGCATCAGCCCGATCACCCAAATCGATTCCTTCCCCTCGACCCGGCTTCCCCCAAGAAGCCGGGTTTCCTTTTTTGATGGCGACAGTAATTACATCGACTCCGCCAACGACTTCATCAGCACTCACCCGAGGACCAAACTAACAAATTGCTTGCAGATGACTTTCTGCAATTCGCTCTTATGGTTCCACTTGAGACACCATTTTCTGTCAGCAAGTCGAGCAACTCGCCCCGCAAGACTCTGCAACGCTGCTCGTCGCCTCTCGTCGACCCTGCCACAGTTTATGTGACTCGTGGTCGCCGGTGACGATTTCAAAGCCGAGGTCTTCGACCATTTGGAAGTCGAGTTCCGGGGCTTGGCCTTTGGTGGTGAGGTAGTCGCTGACGAACATTGAGTTCGCGACGTACAAGCCCATTGATTGGAGCGAGCGAAGGTTGATCTCGCGGCCACCGGCGATGCGGAGTTCGACAGTCGGGATGACGAACCGCAGCAAGCAAAGGACTTTCAGGCAGTATCGCGGAGTCAGTTCGCGAACTCGTTCGAGTTGCGTGCCGTCGATGGAGTTCAGGAAGTTAATCGGGATCGATTCGACCTTCATACCGCGCAGTTCAAACGCGACGTCGATCAAGTCGTCGTGTTCTTCGCCCATGCCGGCGATCAGGCCGCAGCAGAGTTCCATGCCCGCTTCGCGAACGGTCTTCAGCGTTTCCAGACGGTCGTCAAACGAGTGTGTCGAGCAGATTTGTTCGTAGTAGCGGCGGCTGGTGTTGAGGTTGTGATTGATTCGATCGACACCTGCTTGCTTCAGGCGAGTCGCTTGATCGGGAGTCAGCAGACCAAGGCAGCAGCAGATGTGAAGTCCGGTTTGATCTTTGATTTTTTCGACGACGCTCGCGACGTGCTCAACTTCTCGATTCGACGGCCCACGGCCACTGGCGACAATGCAGTACGTTCGAGCCTGCGACGCAACCGCCGCTTCGGCTCCTTCCATCAGCTTTCGCTCGTTGAGCAACGGATAGCGGTTGATGTCCGCCGTTGAGTCGATGTTTTGCGAGCAGTACCCACAATCTTCCGGGCACAGCCCGCTCTTGGCATTCTTCAGATAGTAGAGATGGACTTTGTGGCCGAAGTGCTTGAGGCGAATTCGGAAGGCGGCTGCGACCATTGCTGGGACATCGTCGTCATCGGCCATTAAGAAGGCTCGAGCCTCGGCACGGCTGATTTCGTGTCCCGCGAGAACTCGGTCGGCAAGGGTATTCCAGTCAAGACCAGGCAATGTTGTCTGTGTCGAATTCATTCGTTGCTTTCAGCCATTTTCAGGAGTTAATCATTCACAATGAGCTGTCCGCGAGCAAAATCGCAGATCAGCCGGAACGCACTAGCGTCCGATTCAAGGGGTCAAAACCGGACGTTAACGCGTTCCGGTTCGTTCGATCAAATTACGAAAGTTGATATTGAGCAGATTCAAAACGGGAGCAGTCTAGCGGCCAAAAACATCGAAAAGACAGCGTGAGTGTTGGACCAAATTAGAAATGTCGCAGCCTGTTTAAGAGCAGCAAGTTGGTTTGTTACGATTCGCATCAAAGTCACCACCCGCGTTCGAGTTTTAAATTATGCGTCAACCTTGTTTCCGGCTCTCGCTCATCGGTGTGTTCTTAACTTTCGGCATAGCCGTTTCCGGCGGTCTTTCTGCGACTGAGCCAAAGCCCAATGAGCCAGCTTTCTTCGAGCAACACATTCGACCGCTGTTGCAGGAGAAATGCGTGTCGTGTCACGGCGCGACCAAGCAGAAGGGGGAGTTAAGGCTCGATGCGAAGACTTTTGCTACCAAAGGTGGCGGCAACGGGTCAATCTTCGTCGCAGGGAAAAGTGACGAGAGCCTGCTTTGGAAACGTGTCTCCAGCACCAACGCTGACGAACGGATGCCGCCGAGTGGAAAGCCGCTTTCCAACGATGAATTGTCGGCGGTGAAAGCCTGGATCGATGCGGGAGCAGTTTGGCCGGAATCGGACGCCGATCGCGAGGCAGCAAGCGATAAGCGTCGAGGACATTGGGCATGGCAAACAGTGAAGCGAGTCGCTTTGCCTGAAATTTCTAAACTCGAAGCGCAAAGCGCCAATCCAGTCGATGCATTTATCAAAGCGAAGCTGACAGCGAACGGTTTGACGATGTCGCCGGACGCAGATCGGCGGACACTGATTCGAAGACTGACCTTTGATTTGCTCGGCCTGCCACCGACTCCCGAAGAGGTCGAGGCATTTACGAATGACCGCGACCCAAAGGCGTATGAAAAGCTCGTCGAGAGATTGCTCGACTCCCCGCACAATGGCGAGCGGTGGGCTCGGCATTGGCTGGACATCGCTCATTATGCCGACACTCACGGCTTTGAACGTGATCAGCGGCGAGACAATGCTTGGCGATATCGCGATTGGGTGATTCGCGCGATCAACGCGGACATGCCTTATGACCATTTCTTGCGTGACCAAATCGCGGGAGATGTGCTTCGCCCGAATGATCCCGATGCGGTGATCGCGACTGGCTTCCTCGCGGCAGGACCGTGGGATTTTGTCGGACAGGCTGAAACGCCGAGCCCCGTATTGAAACGTCTTGCGCGAGCCGACGATCTCGACGACATGATCACCCAAGTCATGACCGAAGCGTGCGGAGTCACCATCAATTGTGCTCGCTGCCATGACCATAAACTTGATCCGATTTCGCAGCGAGAATATTACGGGCTTTGGGCGGTTTTCAGCGGTGTAAAACGAGGCGAGCGAGAGGTGAGTGCGGCAGAAGTCCGCGAACTCGCAAACCGTAAGCAGACGCTCAATGCCGAACTTCAAATGGTTCGAACCGAACAAGCTCGACGTGCCGGCAAGCACTTTGATCTGGCTGACATTGTCGGTGGTGGAGATGGACTTGGGACAGGCAAACTGGGCGAAGGGATTGATCAAGTCACCGGCAAACCGTTGTCTGCGATGCGAGGTTTCGTTGAAGCAGCGAAGCCGAATGTATTCGCTCGCTCGACCGTGAAGTTCATCGACGGAGTTGTCATTCCGGACTTGAACCCCGAAGGGACGCAGATCACTTCGACTGGCCTGAAAGTGATGAAGCCGCCACGCACTTCGGGGCAAGTGTGGGACGCGATCCGTTTTGGGCCGGTGAATTCGCAGTTCTCAACAAAGCTCGACGGTGTCGACTACGCGGCTGATGGCCACACGCTGCTGTCGTTGCATGCGAACGCCGCAATCACCTTTGATTTGGCCGCGTTACGCGATGCCGGTGCTCCTGCCGAAATGAAATTCACCGCGACGGCGGGTTACTTCGGTCAAACACCAAAGAATGGTGCGAGCGTCTCTATCTACGTGGACGGCGAATCAAAAGCGAACCACAAAAACATTGGTCGCGACGATGGCGGCATTGCTGTTGAAGTGCCGTTGCCACCAACCGCTCGATTTCTGACGCTGATGGCAACAGACGGTGGAAACGGGATCGGGCACGATCAAATTTGTTTTGCTGATGCGTGGCTCGTCGCCGCTCAACCGACATTGATGACGCATGCCGATAAGGCCGAACTCGCAGCACTACAACAGTACCGCGCCGACTTGGAGAAACAGATTGCATCACTCCCGTTGCCATCGAAGGTGTATGCGATCG
>CAIJTL010000366.1 GCA_903823545.1 uncultured Planctomycetaceae bacterium | reverse complement strand
GGCCGGGCCGGATTGTGGCGGCATGATGTCGTCAGGCACAGCCAGCAACCATCCTCCAATGCTCAGGCCGCAAAAGATGGTGCCGATCGCGAAAGTGGTCGTTAAATGCTTCAACATGCTGTTTTCTTTGCCCTTTGGAATTGTCAGAGCGATCGTCAAGCCAGAATGCCTCGAATGACATTCCCATGCACATCGGTCAGCCGGAAGTCGCGGCCGCCGAAGCGGTAGGTGAGGGCTTCGTGATCGACACCCAGTACGTGAAGTACGGTGGCCCACAGATCATAGACGGTGGTGACGTTTTCCACGGCGTGGTAACCCAGGTCATCAGTCGCGCCGTACGTTGTGCCACCTTTGATGCCGCCACCGGCTAACCACACGCTGAAGCCGAACGGGTTGTGGTCGCGGCCGTCACTTCCCTGGGCGAACGGGGTGCGACCGAATTCTCCGGCCCAGACGATCAGCGTTTCCTCGAACAGGCCACGTTGCTTCAAGTCGCGAATCAAGCCGGCGATTGGCTGGTCAACCTGCTGCGCCATCTCGGCGTGTCCAGCCTTCAGTCCGCCGTGCTGGTCCCAGGGGTTGCCGATCTGACCGAGGTCCGTCGGTCGCGGCAGGCAGGTGAGTTCGACAAATCGCACGCCACGTTCGACCAGCCGTCGTGCCAACAGGCATTGCTGTCCATAGGCGGCGGTCTCTTTTACGGGCGAGTCCATGCCGTAGAGTCGCCGGGTGGCCTCGGTTTCTTCCGAGAGTTCGACCAACGCGGGGACGGCGGTTTGCATGCGGAAGGCGGTCTCGTAGTTGCGAATCGCGGACTCGATCTGTTCGTTGTGGCCAGACTGTGCGAGTTGTCGCCGATCGACCTGTTCGACAAATCGCAGACGCTTGCGTTGCCGTCCGGCGGCTTCGCGCGGTGTGATGTTGGCCAGCGGTTCCGTTTGACTCGGATCAATCAGCGACGCCTGATGAACCGCCGGCAAGAAACCGTTGCCATAGATGCCGATCCCTCCCAGCGGCGACCCGCCGCTGGCCAGGACCACGTATCCCGGCAGGTTGTCGTTCTCGCTTCCCAGCCCGTAATTGACCCACGCTCCGGCGCTGGGGTATCCCGCCAGAGAGAAGCCGGTGTGGATGAAGTAGTTTCCTTGGGCGTGCTCGTTCGCAATGCTGGTCATCGAGCGAACGACGGCGAGGTCATCGGCACATTGAGCCACGTGAGGAAAGAGATCGCTCACGGGCAACCCGCACTCTCCGTAGTTCCTGAACTCCCACGGACTGGCCATGATGTTGCCATTGGCGTTGAACATTGTCGGCTTGATCGGCACTGGCATGGGCTTGCCGTGGTCGTGTTTCAGTCGCGGCTTGGGATCGAACGTATCGACGGCTGAAACGCCACCCGACATGAAGCAGAAAATGACGCTCTTTACGCGCGGCGGCAGCGTGCGGCTGGGGTGAACAGCCTGAGAAGGTTCCGCGGCGCAAAGACCTGACCGTTGCGTCGCCAGCAGTCCGGTCAACGCCGTCAATCCAAAGCCAACGGAACTTCGGGCGAGCAT
>CAIJTL010000365.1 GCA_903823545.1 uncultured Planctomycetaceae bacterium | reverse complement strand
GTCGCGACCGATGACCGGATCGATCTTGCCTTGTCGCGCAAGCTCGACCAAATCTTTGCCGTATTTTTCCAGCGCTTGGTATTTGTCTTCGGGCGATTGATCGGTGACTTGCTGGCTGCCGCGGACCGTTCGCAGCGCGTTGAGAATGTCCTTCTCTTCAATCGCATTGAGCGACAGCAACCTCTTTGCAGCGTCATCGACTTTCGTGAGTCCTAACAGCAAATGCTCGGTCGAGACGAACTGGTCTTTCATCTGATCGGCCGCCTGCGTGGCTGCGTCAAAGACCTGCATGACCTCTCGACTGGCGGCGACTTGCCCCGTTCCGCCGCCAGAGACCTTTGGCAGTCGATTCAATTCGCCATCGACCATTGATTCCAATTGCGGAATCTTTACGCCGATCTTTTGCAGCAACGGTCGCACAATCCCTTGTTCTTCAATAAGCAGCGACTTCAACAGATGCAGCGGCAAGAGCTGTTGGTGCCCTTTGTTCTCTGCTTCCGATTGTGCTTGCTGCACCGCTTCTTGTGATTTGACCGTCAGTTTGTCGAACCGAAATGCCATGATCGAATCTCCTGATTGTCGCCGTTTTTGACTGCCGAGTTGGCAACGGTTGAGAGAGTTCGCAAATGGCAGGCCAAACTGATCGGCTTAATTCATATCGCGACCGGTCAAGAATTCTTCGACGGCATCAGCGTGACGAGCGATATGGTGCACGCTGCGGCCAAGCTCCTCAGCATCGACTTTCGCTCGCGAATGATTTTCGACGACGACGAAGTGAGGGCGACCGTCGATGTCTCGAACGGCGATACTGCCGTGAGGCTGGACGGCGTTACGACGTAGTGCGAGTTCAAAATGATCTGCCGCTGCCGGGCCACCAATGGAAAAGATCTGAAGCTGGCGGAACGGAACGTTTTCGTCGCTCGGTGCGATGATCACTCGCTGTTGACGACCGTTGCGGAGGGTTACGAGGATTTCAAATTCGTTGGCCGCCTCGCGTGCTGACCATTTGACGTCGGGTTCGTTGGCGAATGCTTCGGTGAGGAGTTGCTTCACGTCTCGCACCTGTCCGAGCACTGCGAACAGTCGAGATTGTGCTTCATCGGCGTCGCGCGCGCGCTCTTTCGGGTTACGCGCGACGAGCCAATTCAGCAACTCGGTAATGTCCTCGGGAAGGTCCGGGCAATGGGTTCGGACATCTGGAAAAGGTTGTGAGTTGATTTGCGTGATGAGCTGCTTCACCGTTTTCGCTTCAAACGGAACCCTGCCAGTCAGCATGCGGTACAAGCAAACGCCGAGTGCGTAGACGTCGGTCGAAGGAGATGCGGTCCCGCCCGTAAATAACTCGGGAGCCATGTAGTGCGGAGTCCCGACCAGTCCATCGAAGACTTTTTCGCCACGACCGCGAACTCGCTTGGCTAAGCCGAAGTCGCCGATCTTTGCTCGACCGAGTCCGATGGACTCTTTAGTCATCAAGACGTTTTCTGGCTTCACGTCACGATGCACGAGTCCCGCTCTATGTGCAGCGGCAAGGCCATCTGACACTTGAGCGGTCACTCGTAACGCTTCGGCTGGCTCAAACACGCCACGAGTGTCGAGCACCTTTTGTAGCGATAAGCCTGAAACAAACTCCATTTCTAGGAAGTGCAGCCCGTCGTGCTCGCCGACCGCATATGCCATCACGACGTGTGGGTGGTGTAGGTTCGCAACGGTGATCGCCTCTTGGCGAAAGCGAGAAACGTAGTCAGCATCAGTCTCGATAAACTTTGGCGACAAAACTTTCAACGCACAGCGACGCTCCAGTTGTCCGTGAACGGCGAGGTACACGGCCCCCATCGCACCGCGTCCGAGCAACGCTTCGCAGCGATACACGCCGAGTGTCTTGCCGGACAAAGAATCTGCGATTGATCGTCTTCTCGGAGCTTTTTGAGTAACGACCGTCGCTAATGGGTTCGGTGGAATTGCGGAATCTGGTTTTGTCGACAGTTCACTTTGAGGAAGCGGTGGGTAGTTCGCTCCGGGCATATAGAGAATTGTCGACGCGCCGGTAGGTAGGGATTCTCCAACGACGGTGCCGCAAAGCGGGCAAGTTCCGGTCTCCGCAACCGGAACCCACTGATCGCACGCGAGACAATGTTGGGTAATGCTGGAATCTGTTGACGGGACTTCGTCGGGCACGGCGGTTCTCTCTGAAATGACTGGCGCCGAATTGTGTCGTCGATCGTCGTCTGTCGCCAGCATGTCCGCCTCCTTTGTCGCCACGATCCTGACCACTACAATCCCGCTGTCGTTTCCCGAACTACTTCGCTTATCAGAGATCATTCTTGTGTCGTCTAACAATTTCGAGCCGCTGACCTCCGCTGATTCGTTATCCAAAGGGACTTATGCCTTCGTGAGTTTAGGCTGTCCGAAGAACCTCGTTGACAGCGAAAAAATGCTTGGCACGCTGGCGCTGGATGGTTACTCGCTGGTCTCGGAAGCGGACGGCGCGGACTTTGTGATCGTCAACACCTGCGGCTTTATTGAATCATCGCGAGCAGAGTCGAAGTCAGTCATTCAAGAAATGCTTGACCTGAAAAAAGGTGGAAAGACGAAAGGGGTCATCGTCGCCGGTTGCCTTCCTGAGAGACTCGGTGGCAG
>CAIJTL010000364.1 GCA_903823545.1 uncultured Planctomycetaceae bacterium | reverse complement strand
TTGGTCATAAAGCATTTTCTCTTCCAGAAATGGCAGCAGCAGCACTCGCCAGCTATGCGCCGGGCGACCGTCGGCATCAGAAACAAAGGCTGGAGGAAAGCACTTGTAAATGTCGTGATAACTTACAAGGGCAAGGCCAATTTGTTTCAGGTTGTTTTTGCATTGGGAACGGCGAGACGCATGACGCACACTTTGCTCCGGTGGCAATAGCACGGCAATCAAGACGGCAATGATCAGAATCGTCACTATCAATTCAACTTTGGTAAACGCCCTGCGTTGTTTTGCGGTGTAAATCACGCGAAGTGCCCTTCCTATCCCTCAATGAGACTTGATCCGCTATTCGCCGAAGCAGACCAAGCTGCCGTCGTTCCCTTCCGCTCCAAGCACAAGACATCCTTCGCCAACTGCGGGCGACGCAGAAATCCCGCGACCGACTGGATACTTCTCGATCAGCTTTCCGTCGGCCAGAGTTACTTCATAAAGGAATCCGTCTTTCGAACCCACGAAGACTCGGTCGCCGACGACGACCGGGGAGCTGTTGACTTGGCCGCGCGTGGCGAAGGCCCAGGCGGCGGCTCCCGTCTTGCGGTCGATGCAGTGCAGTAGTTTGTCTTGGCAGCCGATGAGCACGAACTTGTCGGTAATCGCGGCGGATGAATGATACGGCTGATCGCGGCTCGGATCGGAGTAACGCCAGACGATCTCTTGCTTGCGCCAGTTGAGAGCGATCACTTCGCTTTCGTGAGTTCCGACATAAAGCATATCGCCGCTGACGGCGGGGGACGCGATAAGGAATCGCTCCAGCGGCATATCGGCGATTTGCTGGCCGTTCTCGATGTTGATGACTCGCATGTGCTGATCGCAGCCGGTGACGAACGTGTGCTTGTCTGAAACGGCGGGTGAGCCATTCACTCGATCAGCAGTCTGAAACTTCCAAATCTCCGACCCGTCGGTCTCCTTCAAGCAATACAGCGAACTGTCATACGAACCGAAGATGAGCTTGTCCTCAACGACATTCGCCGATGCAACGATTTGCCCGTTTGACGCGTAGGTCCATTTCTTCTTCCCGGTCATACGATCGATTGCGTGAAAAACGCCGTCTTCATCACCAGCGTAGACACCATTGGCGGTCACTGCCGGCGAGGATTGAAAGCCGGGGGCGAATGAATTCTTCTCGACTTTGTCGACGGTGCGGTAGGTCCAAACGGTCTTGCCGGTTTCGCGTTCCAGGCACAGCATTTCGCCACAGAGTGCGCCGATGTAGACGTGGTCGCCGACGATCGCGGCCGTCGAAGCAAAGCCGTCCTTTGAAGTGATCTTCCATTTCTGCTTCAGCTTGGTTGGAAGCGGGCTGCTGGCGACCCCAGCCAAGTCCGCCGTGCGTCGGAATGTCGCCCAACTCGCCGGCCCGATCGCGGTTGAACTCGGCTTGTTGGCGGCAAATAAAGAGGTTGCCGGCAACAGGCACGAAGCGCTGGCGAGCAATCCCGCATCGAGAAACGCACGGCGAGACAGAGTGTTGTCGCTGACAAGATTCACATCGCGCATTCGTAAAGCTCCTGGAGACTGGCGATATCGACCGGGCGTGGATTGAACTTGGCGGTCCATTGTGTAGCCGCTTCGGATGCCATGACTGGAATCAAATCACGAGTCACTTTGCAGGCAGCCAGGCTCGTTGGCAATCCCGCAGTCGAACAAAGGTTTTCAATGTGCTTGGCGAGAATGGCTCCCGGTTGCGGATCGTCAATCGCACAGAGTCCCGCGTCAGCGGCGAGCTCACCGTACAGAGCGCCAACGGCATTGGCATTGAATCGAATGACGTGCGGCAACATCAGTCCGACTGCTACACCGTGAGTGACTCCGAAGTGTGCCGACAATGGATTCGCCAGAGAGTGCGTGGCCCCCAACATTGAGTTCTCTATCGCGGCTCCGGCCAAGTGCGCACCCAGCAACATGTCGCCGCGAGCTGCGAGTGCCGCATGACCGGAGAGCGATAAAACCTGTGGCATTCCACGTGACAACAATTGCCACGCTTGGCGGCTGAAGAGCTGCGACATCGTTGTCCGAGCCTTCGTCACATGCGATTCAATCGCGTGGCTGATGGCATCAATGCCGGTTGCTGCGGTCACGCTACGTGGCATGGTCAGAGTTAATTCCGGGTCCAGGATCGCGATCTTCGCTGCCGCCTTTCGATCGCCGCAGGCCATCTTCATGTGCGTGGCCGAACTGGCGATGATTGCAAACGACTGTGCTTCGCTTCCTGTCCCCGCTGTTGTCGGGACCGCGATCAACGGAAGCATTGGTTTCGTTGCTTTGCCAACGCCCCAATAGTCTTCAATCTTGCCTCCGTTGGTCAGCAAAAAGTTGATCCCTTTCGCACAGTCCATACTGCTGCCGCCACCGAGCCCGACGATGAAATCAATGTTCGCCGCACGTGCGATGCTCAGACCCCGCTCGACATCATCAGTGGTCGGATCATGATGCACTTCATCGAACACGATCACATCCAGGCCAGCCTCTTTGAGCACAGCAACGCTACGCTGTCCGTGTCCGGCATGTGCCAATCCCTTGTCCGTAACGAGTAGAACTCGACGTCCACCAAGTTCCGAAGCGAACTGACCGAGTCGCTGAACTGCACCGGCTCCGAAGACAACTCGAGTCAACGGAACGTAATCAAACGGGATCACCGTCGCCGCGTTCGCGACATCAACAGATTGGGCCAACGGTGTCATGCAGTGATCCGACAGGTGGGCAACAGGGGAGGGCGGGGGCGCGGAATCCGTCCGCGATTGTGGCAAGGATTCTACGGGGAGGCTACTAAACAGGCCAAGCTCGATCAGCCAGCCAGAGAGACAATCACAATTAGCCGATTTGCCAAGTGAAAGTTGCGACGTCAGCGTCTCTGTGGAAATCGTCGCGGCTAGCGATTCCTGCGTCTGTTCGATCAATGACGCAGGCTCGTCGCTCGGTCGCGCCAGCGAGCGGTCCTACGGCATCTTGGCCAGCAGGATTTCGTAGTTCTTGGAGACGGCGAGTGTGTTGGGGTGCTCGTCCCCCAGGCTGGCCCGGAAGATGTCCAGCGCGCGACGCATCAGCGGTTCGGCCGACTAATTCGTCGGATTGCAGTAACTGTAGTGTGGGACCAGCGCAAGCGCCGGCCCACCATTTGATCGAGACTTGGTGGGCCGGCGCTATCGCTGGTCCCGCCCTACTAATCACGCCGCTTCACAAATTAGCCAGCCGTGCAAGATCGCGGCTCGGATATGAGGCTTGCTTGACGACTTGCTGCAGAACGGAAAAGCTCCGCGTCAGTTGTTCGTTCTGACAAACGCCGCTTGTGGCGAAAGCTGTTACAAGCGGTTTCAAAACTAACCGATCGCTGACGCTGCGGATGAGTTTTGAGATCGCTTCGAAGACCCGCCGAAACCTGCCTCTGGAGTTCCTCATGAAGATTACTCACGTAGACGTCATCCCCCTGACCGGAGCCACTGTTGATGGAGGTTGGCCGCAGGGGCACGAGCCACAAGAGAACTTGCACACGCTCGTGGAAGTGCAGACTGATGAGGGGCTATCTGGTTGGGGAAGCTGCTTCACGTCGGGCAAGTTGGTCGAAGGGGCGGTCGAGTTGCTGTGGCCGTTGTTGAAAGGTGAGTCGGCGGTTGAGCCCAAACGTGTCAGCGAGAAGTTGCGACAAGCAAGTTTCTGGCAGGGAAGGGGAGGCTCGGTCGAGCACGCCATTAGCGGGATCGACATTGCGCTGTGGGATCTGTTCGGCAAGGTCTGTGGTCAGCCGGTGTCGCGGCTACTCGGTGGAAATTATCGGCAACGGATCAAGCCATATGGTTCGATTCTGTTTGATGAGCCGGACAAGTTGCGGGAAACACTAGAAGCGACGGTGGCTCGTGGCTTCAAAGCGATCAAGATGGGCTGGCGACCATTCGGGCGGCGCGATCGGAGGTTCGATGAGCTGTTGATCGGGACTGCTCGCGAGACCGTCGGAGCGGGAATTGAATTGATGGTCGATGCCGGTGGCAGCGAACAGTTCTGGCCACACGGCGTGAACTGGGCTCGCGAGACGGCACACATGCTGGCGGACTACGGCATCGTCTGGTTTGAAGAGGCGCTCCCGCCCGACGACATCGAAGGGTACATCGAACTGACTCGAGTCTCACCGGTGCCGATCGCGACCGGTGAAGTGCTCACTCGCCGCCAGTCGTTTATGCCTTGGCTCGAACGTCGAGCGGTCGACATCATCCAACCTGATAGCACCAAGAATGGTGGACTGAGCGAATCACGGCGCATTGCTTGGATGGCTTACGACCACAACATTCAGATGGTCTCGCACGGATGGAATACCGTCATTGGCTTGGCGGCTGACCTGCAGCTTGCGGCAGCGATGCCGATCGCGCGGTACGTTGAATATCTCACCCCGTGCGCGTATATCGAAGACCTCACCGTTGAACCGTTCCGAGTTGACTCAGAAGGCTATCTCGAAATCCCGACAACCCCCGGATTGGGCTTCGAGATCGACCGCGAGAAGCTGAAGAAGAAGTACGACGCGCGGCGGTGAGTGATTTGTGACAGAGGCATTGTTACGTAGCCGTTACGTTTTGTGTGATCAGCCGAAAGCTCATCAGCGTTTCGTAAAGTGACTGGTCGTCGCGCGGAGCGTGACGGCTACGTTAATGACAGGCTCAATGGGATTTTCGACCAGATGCACATCCAACGTGGCTTTGAAACACCGGACCTTTATCGCGACGGATGGGTGACCATCGGTAACTTTGACGGTGTGCATCGCGGTCATCAGGCGATGTTGGCGACGCTCGTTGCGCGTGCTCGTGAGATGAAGACTCGCGCGGTGGTGCTGACCTTCGATCCGCATCCGATCGCATTGCTCCGTCCACAGCAAACGCCTCCCGCATTGAGCCTGCTCGATCACAAACTGGAACTGTTTGAACAACACGGCGTTGACACCGTGATCGTTTACCCGACCGATCACGCTTTGCTGAAGCTGTCTCCAGACGAGTTCTTTCAAACCATTGTGCTCGATCGACTGAATGCCGTTGGTATGGTCGAAGGTCCGAACTTTTTTTTCGGACGGGGCAGGGCGGGGAATGTCGAGACGCTGCGATCTCTGTGTGAGAGTTCGGGACGCCGATTCGAGGTCGTGGCCGCACTGTCGGTGCGCGATCGCATGGTCTCGTCGAGTGAAGTTCGCGCACTCATCGCAGCAGGCGAGATTGCTCAGGCTGTCGAGATGCTCGGCCATCCTTATCGCCTTCGAGGAGTTGTCGGTAGCGGAGCCGCGCGTGGCCGGACCATTGGATTTCCGACGGCGAATCTCGACGGGATTTCGACTCTGCTTCCTCCAGATGGCGTTTATGCGGGGCGGTGTATCGTTGGCGATAAGACGCATTTGGCGGCGATTAATCTTGGTCCAAACCCCACTTTTGGTGAGTCTGCTCGAAAGTTTGAGGCCCACTTGTTGGACTTCGCAGGCGATCTTTATGGACAGACTTTGGACGTTGATCTGATTGCGCGGGTTCGGAATACGGTGAGGTTTGAATCGCGCGAGGCGTTAATGCAACAACTAAAAGCGGACCTCATTGCTGTGCGTACTCTGGCGAACGAGCCCAGTCGGGAGTAGCTTGGTTGCTCGAAAATCGCCCACCGCGCGCCAAACCGCCCACTGCAAGTATCCTTTAGAGATTCTCCCTCCCTCACAAAGCCCACCGCATGACCATCAATTGGGAACCGATCCGCTCGATCATCGCTGATAATCAGCGGTTCATACTCTCCAGTCACATTCGCCCCGATGCGGATGCGATTGGTTCCGAGTTAGGAATGGCGGCGTTGCTGGAGGTAATGGGGAAGACTGTTCGCATCGTGAACCCGTCCGCTATGCCGGCGAACTTGCTCTTCCTCGATCCAACTCAGCGAATCAAAAAGTTGGGCGAAGGGATGACCGCTGCGGAGGTCGTCGATAACGACGTCCACATGATCTTGGACACC
>CAIJTL010000363.1 GCA_903823545.1 uncultured Planctomycetaceae bacterium | reverse complement strand
TGTTGCTCACGCCGACGCAGATGTCGTTCGCTCCGCATCCGGTGGTGACGTTTGCCGACCAGAAGAAGTTGACCGAGCAAGCGATTCTCAGTTTCTATGAGCGGCACAAAGTCGATTACGCGGAGTACCTCACGGCGGCCTGGCATTATCGGCATCGACCCGCCGACCGCAAAGCGGCGACGATTGAAGAGTGGGCGACCGAGCGACACCTCAGTCCGAAGTACCTGCGGCAGTTGTGGGATGTTTTGAACGCGGAAGGATCTACCGACACGTTCTTCGTGAGTTGGTTGCGTCAGCGCTGGAATGCTCTACCGAAAGCGGATGACAGCGACAGCACTCCGAAGCGTCAGGAAGTTGTCGCTCTGGCAAACGAAATTCAGCGGCTGAGCACTCAACTTTGCTTGCCAGAGACAGAAGCCATCGTCGGCAATGCGGGCAACGCGCCGGTGCAACACATCGATCGCCGCTCAAAGACGGCGGCGAATCGCGATACGTTTAATCCGAGTGCGGTCACGGACAGTCGGCGATTACACGTCGAGGTTGCAAACGCTGCCGGCAAGCCAGTGACGATTGTCGTGCGAGTCGCTTCCGTCGGCGACGCGATCGGTGACGGCTATGTGATTCTCAAAGCGATGAACTTCAGCATGTCGGCGCCGGCTCAGTACAAGCCGAATGAGGCGCAGAAGAATCTGTCATTGCGGACGCTGTTGGCCGAACACGCGCCGGATGAGTTGAAGCGGCTCAACTGGGGGACTCACCCTTTGGGCCAGGCGGTCGATGAGGACAGCCTGGTACTCAAGGTGCCGTCGAGTGTGACGATCGAAGTTCCGGCCAAAGCGTTCGGTGAGGCGAAGCCCAAGCATGTTTATGCGGAGGCTTCGCTGGATCGAGCGAACTCGAAGTCGGGCATCGCGAATGTGAACGTAGTCGAGTCGCTCCGCGACTCGGATTCGGCGTCGCGGAACAACGC
The DNA here is from genome assembly GCA_903823545.1 of uncultured Planctomycetaceae bacterium. Classification (GTDB taxonomy): domain Bacteria; phylum Planctomycetota; class Planctomycetia; order Planctomycetales; family Planctomycetaceae; genus SXKJ01. The sequence continues at coordinate 1,409 of CAIJTL010000363.1, read as the reverse complement.
TGCGACGCATCTGCCGCTCATCAATCCCGAAGCCGCGATTGCAAAGGACTTCGCCGCGTCGGGCGAAGCGTTCTGCAAGCTGTTCCCTAACCGGTTCTATTTCGCCGACGACACGCGCGGGCTATCGGCAGGCTTCCATCTCATTGAAGGCTTCTTCCGAGACGATCAACCGCTCTGCAAGTTGGTGCTCAGCGAGGGAGAGAATCGCGAACTCGATCGGTTGTGGGACGAGCTCTACTTCGTCACCGGTGTTACCGAGAAGATGCTGCGCGGCTTCGTCTTCTTCGAACGGTCCGAGCGAAATTTCATGAAGCACCCGGACTTCGATTCCATCAAAGAGGAAGACCCAGAACTCACGAGCAACGAAACGCTCGCCCGTTTCGAAATGATTTATCTCACACGATCGGGCGTGAAAGTGGAGCACGTTTCCAACGTGCTCGAAGCCCTAAAGAACGGGCACGTTGAGAACGTACCGCACGAAATAGCAAAGCATCCCGTTCACGCATTCTTCGAGGCGTTCCGGCACGGACTGAATCGCCGGGCGGCTCAATGGCAGGCGGCAGTTCCGGTTTACCAAGCACGGCTGCAACAGTTTGCTCAAGCCGCGTATCGACGTCCGTTGACGACGGCCGAACAACAAAAGCTGACCGCGTTCTTCAACGACGCCGCAAAGCCGGAGTCGCTTGGCATCGAGCAAGCTGTGCGAGCGACCGTCGTTCGCATCTTGGTCTCGCCGAACTTCTGCTATCTCGCCGATGCTGTGCCGTCAGGTGATGGCGTCAAACCACTTCCCGATTTGGCGCTCGCTTCGCGACTGAGCTTCTTCTTGTGGTCGTCGGTCCCGGATGCCGAATTGCTGACGCTGGCTGAGGCGGGTCAGTTGAATAACGATGCGACGCTGAAGGCACAGACTCGCCGCATGTTGAAGGATCCGAAGGTCAGTGGCTTCGCAGTCGAATTCTTCGGCCAGTGGTTGAACTACCGCGACTTCCGCCAAGCCGAAGCGGTGAACCGAACTGTCTTCCCCGCCTTCGACGATTCGCTCAAGCAAGCCATGTTTGAAGAGCCGACGCGACTGGTAACACACGTCTTGCAAAACGATCTGCCGATCACCGAGCTACTGCGAAGCGACACGACGTTCGTCAACAAGCGACTCGCTCAGCACTACGGCCTGCCGTTTCAAGGAACTGCCGATGAATGGCAACCGGCGACGGGTCTGCATCAGCAGGGGCGTGGCGGATTGCTCGGCATGGCTGTCTTCCTGACGAAGAACTCGCAACCGCAACGGACCAGCCCGGTGAAGCGCGGGTTTTGGGTCGTTCACAAATTGCTCGGCGAACACATCCCGCCTCCGCCACCGGATGTTGCCGTTTTGCCGGCCAAAGAGACCGACACCGACGGCAAGACGA
>CAIJTL010000362.1 GCA_903823545.1 uncultured Planctomycetaceae bacterium | reverse complement strand
GGAGGATTCTCAGGACTGCGCAGCCCGGCAATTGCTCCGGACCGCTCGCGAGTCGTCTATTCGTTCGGTGAAGGAGGACGCCAACAGATCTTCTCCGCGAAGTTTGATGGCACAGACCGACAAGCATTGGCCGATACTCCTGGGATCAACAATTGGCCTGCTTTTTCACCGGACGGTCGCACGATCGTGTTTGGTTCGAGTCGCGATGCGGATTTTGAAATCTATTGCATGAATGCCGATGGCAGTGCTCCGCGCCGACTCACGAACAGTCCCGGTCAGGATATCCGCCCGAAGTTTTCTGCCGACGGCAAGCGAATCGCATTTACCAGCCATCGTGACGGCAATGCTGAGATCTATGTCATGCAAGCGGACGGTTCGCATCCTCAACGAGTGACTCATTCGCTCGAACGGGACGACTATGCCGACTGGCTCCCCGATGGAAAGCATCTCGTCATCGTCTGCGAACACGACGGCTGGCACGATCTCTTTTTGGTGGACGTTCCACCGGAGAAGTAGCTTGAGTTGTGAAAAGGCGATGAGCGCCGACGCTTCGTCGCGAAGCTCGGTGAGTCCACGACGAGCGACGACGCGTTAGCGCTCAAGCTACTTCGATTTCAGCCCAACGGTATTCACAGCGATGACTCGGTACTGGTGATTCTTCCCCGCTTCGGTCTTGGTGTCGGTGAACTTCATTTCAACCAGCGGCTGCGTGGGGGTGTCGCTGTACGACAAGTTCTGGAAGATCGGTCGACCGAACGGGTTTTTCGCTTGGGCAAGTTCGGGGACGGTCGCGAGCTGCTGGCCGTCACGTTCGATGATGAAGCTGGAGAGGCCGCTTTCGAGATCGGCGTCGGCGGACCACGTTACGACGTTGCCAACGACTTGCACGTTCGTTGGAGCGGGTGGTGGAGTGGTGTCTGTTACTGCGGAGTCTTTGGTGTATTGAGTCCACGCCGTCGCCACGGATTCATTCGGCAGCCAGATCGACTTTGCCAAGTCACCGCTGAACTTCGCTGCTGCCACGGGCGCAATCACGTTTGGATCACCGGCATTGAGCGGGGCAATCCAACCATCTTTTGCCGACATTGGTTTCAAGGGATCGCCGTTCTTCGCAGGGAGTCGCGCGGTCAGACAGGCGTCGAACCACGGCATCGCCAAGTAGCGTTGATTGCCACAGTCATGACTCGACAGCGGATCGACTGATACGCCGACCAGCGCCCCCTTGGCTCGCATCGCCAGAAAGAACGCTTCGTTACCGGGCCAGACTCCGGCGAAGCGGCTTTCCTTATCCGTCACTCCTTCTTTCGTTCCGAGATTCACCATCACCGGCACTTGGCAAGCCGCTTCAGAAATGACGTAAGGCGCGGGCTTCCCTTCAGCAGCCGCAGTCGGCGGAACGCCCGAACGAAGCCAAGCGGCAGCGACTCGATCCGGATGCAGCAACGTCATGCCACCCGCCCAATGTCCGCCACCACTATGTCCCCACAATGCCCACGGCACTGTTACCAATTCGGGATGATTGGAT
>CAIJTL010000361.1 GCA_903823545.1 uncultured Planctomycetaceae bacterium | reverse complement strand
AGCAATACGCGCGACTACAAACGGGATACCGGCGAGAACTTGTATCGCCGCAGCCTTTACACGTTCATCAAACGCTCGGCTCCGCCAGCCTCTTTGGAAATCTTTAATGCGACGGCCCGAGAAACATGCGTCGTGCGACGCGAGCGAACGAACACGCCGCTGCAAGCACTCGTCACACTCAATGACGTGCAACACATCGAAGCCGCTCGTCACCTTGCGCAGACTGTCTTGAAAACTGGCGGGGATTCGTTTGAGTCGCGAGTGGACTTGCTCGCCAAACGATTGCTAGCAAGACCGTTCCGCGATAACGAACGTGCTGTCGTGCAGTCGTCTCTGAATGACCTCGTCGCCTACTATCAAGGTCACGCAGAGGATGCGAAACAGCTTATCGCGTATGGTGAATCAAAGCCCGACGCGGGGCTCGACCCTGCCACACTTGCGGCTTGGACGATGCTGACCAATGAGGTGCTGAACCTCGACGAGGTGCTCACAAAATAGTTTTGTTGAATGCCGCTATCGTCGATTTTGACTTCGCGAAAGAAATTCAAATTCAAAGAGATCCCTTCACGGGATACTCGACCAGAATAAGGAAAATGTCATGAATCTGTTTCAGGAATACCAACGCAACATCACGCGTCGCTACTTCTTTTCGCAGGGTTCACATGCTGTCGGCTGGGCGTCGCTGGCCTCGCTGATGGGGCAGGCATCTGGCTTTGCGGGAGCAGCAGAGACGAACACGGCCGCATCGCAACCGAAGAAAAACCTGCAGCACTTTGTTGGAAAGGCGAAGCACGTCATTTATCTCCACATGGTGGGTGGTCCGCCGCAAATGGACCTGTTCGACTACAAACCGGTGATGAATGATTGGTACGACAAAGACTTACCGGAATCAGTTCGCAACGGTCAGCGATTAACGACCATGACCAGTGGTCAGGCCCGTTTTCCGATCGCTCCGTCGAAGTTCAAATTCGAGCAAGCGGGCGAATGCGGCATGTGGATGTCGGAGTTGCTGCCATGGAAAAAGAAAATGGCGGACGACATGGTCTTCATCCGCAGCATGAACACAGAGGCAATCAACCACGAACCGGCAATAAGCTTTATTCAAACAGGGAATCAAAATACGGGCCGCCCGTGCCTCGGAGCTTGGACCAGTTATGGGCTCGGCTCATTGAACGAAAACTTGCCTACCTTCGTTGTCATGGTCGCCAAGCCAACGAACACTGAGCAGGTTCAGGCAATTTCCGCTCGGCTTTGGCAGTCCGGATATCTTCCGGGCGAACACGCAGCCACGAGCTTCCGCAGCGCCGGTGATCCGATTCTTTACATCAACAATCCTCCCGGAGTACCGACGGAAATTCGTCGCAAGACTTTGGACGGACTCAAGCAACTCAACGAGTTGACGCTACAACAGCTTGGCGATCCAGAGACACGTACGCGGATTGAGAACTATGAACTCGCCTATCGCATGCAAACCAGCGTTCCTGAATTGACCGACATTGCCAGTGAATCAGAAGCGACGTTTAAACTTTATGGCGAAGCGGCCAAAAAGCCGGGCACGTTTGCCAACACTGTTCTGCTCGCACGCCGTCTGGTGGAGCGTGGGACTCGTTTCGTACAGGTCTACATCAACAACTGGGACACTCACGCAAACGTTGCTGGGCGCCTTCCTGATCAATGCCGCGACGTCGACCAACCCTGCTACGCCTTGGTCCAAGACCTAAAGCAACGTGGTCTGTTCGATGAGACACTCATCATCTGGGGCGGTGAGTTT
>CAIJTL010000360.1 GCA_903823545.1 uncultured Planctomycetaceae bacterium | reverse complement strand
TCAATTGTCGCGGGCTCAATGAGGTAATGCTGAGAAGCTCCAACGTAGTTTGGTCTCGCTCATTCAGCAGGCCTCGATAGGCCGTATAAGGAACGACGGCGAAGATCGCGAGTGCGAGTACGTCGTAATAGAAGACGAAAAATGCCCGGCCTGCGGACCCGAATTCGAGAGACTCACCAGACCCCAAGACTCCGAAGATGGAAATCAGCCAAGAGGCGACCAGCATCAACATGAACGTGACGATGAATTGTCTGCTCTTGAGTGCTTGCCGCGTTTCTTTGATGAGAATTGGATTGAGCCAATCGCCCGCTCGCTCCAGTAGATCAACGTTTTCTACCGCAAGACTCATCGTGATTGCCTTTGCGTGATTGATTAGAGAGCGAAAATTCCTAGCTGATGTCTGCTGAGACAACGTGCTGGCGGTTGTTTTGAAACCCTAGTGTCACTCGTTGGCAAGTCTTGATAAGAAGTCGGTCTGACTAAGTCGCTGAATTCACAGTTCGGAGATTCCCGGCGAGATATGCGGCTGCGATTGCTCGTGGAACTTCCGCTTCGGCCAATACGACCTTCGCTCGGTTTTCAGCGGTGAGTGCTCGGTTTTGCTGCTCTGTCGCGACTGCTTTCGCGCGTCGCTCCTCCGCTTTCGCTCGTGCAACGCGCATGTCGGCTTCTGCTTGATCCGCCTGCAAGCGTGCTCCAACATTTTCACCGACGTCGATGTCTGCGATGTCGATCGACACGATTTCAAATGCAGTTTGAGCGTCGAGGCCTTTTGCCAGTACGGCGTGGGCAATCAATGTGGGGTTTTCGAGAACATCGAGATGGGTGTCTGATGAGCCGATCGCGGACACGATTCCTTCACCGACACGTGCGATGACTGTTTCTTCTGTCGCACCACCGATCAACTGAGCTAAGTTTGTTCGCACTGTCACGCGAGCCCGAACTTTGAGTTGAATACCGTTTTTTGCGACGCCGTCCAACGTTTGCCGCCCCGTTCGCTTGCTGTCGGGACAGTCGATGACTTTCGGATTCACGCTTGTCTGAACAGCCTCCAAAACATTTCGACCTGCAAGGTCGATTGCTGCGGCCGTGTCCCAGTTCAGGTCAATTTTTGCGCGGTGGGCGGCGATCAATGCTTGCACGCAGCGACGCACGTTTCCGCCAGCGAGGAAGTGGGCTTCGAGTCCTTGATTGGTCACATCGGTCAACCCGGCCTGCACGGCCATGATTTTTGCATCGACGATGATTTGCGGGTTCACTTTCCGCAGTTTCATGAACATCAGCTTCATCAAGCTGATCTGGGCTCGCGTGACGAATGCTCGAAGCCACAGATTGAAGAACATCAAGAACATCACCCCGAAAGCTGCTGCGAACACGACTCCGGCGATGATGGCGCCAGTCAAAAGAAGTTGGGTGATGTCACTGCTTTTTTGAGCCTGACCAAGCAACGCAAACGAAATGGATTGGGCCATAGCGACTCCCAACAAGCTGGACTCGGTGACGAAGAGAACTCGCAAACCAACAGGGATTCGAGGTGAGCGGCATTGTAGACCAGTGTCACTTTGTTGCAACTTGCCTGCGAACGATGGCAGCGTTCGATTGGAATTCGCAGATCAACCGCTATCGTGCTGGCTGCGACCGGTGTTTTGAATTCACCGCGAAATAGAATTCGCTTTCCCGTTGGAGGACGACTGATGAGTGCCGATGCGCGTATCGTGGAATTGAAATTGGAACTTCCGAAAGCTCCGAAGCCTGCTGGGACTTACTCACCAGTCGTGATTATCGGAGAACTCTGTTATGTGTCGGGAACCGGCCCACTCAAGTCTGATGACACTTTGATATGTGGTCGCGTCGGTGACGATTTGACGGAAGAGCAAGGGATCGCTGGAGCACGCCAAGTCGGTCTGGCGATGTTGGCCACGCTGAAGAAGCAACTTGGCAGCCTTGATCGAATAGTTCGAGTAGTCAAGGTTCTCGGAATGGTTAACAGCACGCCTGATTTCAAGAATCATCCGAAGGTCATCAATGGCTTCAGCGATTTAATGGTTGAAATCTGGGGTGAAAATGGCAAAGCCGCTCGCAGTGCGGTTGGAATGGGATCGTTGCCGAGCAATATTGCGGTTGAAATAGAAGCGATTTTTCAAGTCCAGTAAGACTTTGAACTCGACGCAGGGATGGGGCTCTTCGGAGCAGCCTGAGACTCGCAGAAAGCCGTTTGTGGATTCAAAAGACATCGATTTGCACGTCGTTTTCCGGCAACCTTCCCGCCATATTTGACATCCTCCCATTAACATTGCGATTTTCTGTCGGCGTCCGTTGAACGAAACCGAGCTTCCTGCCAGAATCCCGCATTCGTTTGTTGCCGAACTCTGTCGGCAAGTTATTTCCCTTTGAGGCCAATTGATCGACTATGGGACAGAAACGACCAAATTTGGAATGGCAACTTTCTAACGCGAGCACCGAACTGGCTGCCTGCGAGAAGGAATTGGATCAACAGGGTTTAGCCGTCGCGGCCCGTCCGCGTAACCCTAAGTGGCGGAATTTGAATGCTCGATGTCGCCAACTTCGCCACCGACTCGCTGCGGTTGCGAAAATTGAAGCGAACAACGAGGACCTGAAGCAACGCCGAGCGGTTGCAACGGCGGAAGCCTAAGCATCGTCTGCTCGCTGCATCCCGGCCCTGGAGATTCCGTTGGTAACCACGTTGCCGACGGGAATTTTCGACGGATGTGCCTGAATCTCGGAGAGGTGACAGAGCGGCCGATTGTGCAGCACTGGAAATGCTGTGTCTCAGAAATGGGACCGGGGGTTCGAATCCCCCCCTCTCCGCATAATAAGTGAAGCCGTCGTCGAAATTGCTCGACGATGGCTTTTTTTGTGTGGTCACGTTGCCGCTGGATCGCAAAGACCGTGGTCGCCAACCTGCGGAAATTCCTCAAACGACTGTCGATACTCGCGAAGTCGATGTTGGCCGGTCCTGTGACAGTCCCTCTCTCACTGGAAACCATGATGTTGAGATTTCAGCTACTGGTTGCGCTAGGTGTGTGCTTCGGCCTGTCGAATATTGCGGAGGCGCAGTCGTTACAAGAACAACTCGTTGCAGAAGGTGCGATCGCGTTGGCGAAGGCCGCTCGGACGGAAGGTGATCCGCAGCGCGGGGCTATTTTGTTTCATCAGCCATACTTTGCTTGTGCGAAGTGTCATGCGGTCGGCCAGTCTGCGACGACCGTGCAATCAATGGGGCCGGATTTGACGAAGCTCGGCAATGAGGTCAGCGCGGAGCACATTGTCGAATCGGTGCTGGAACCGTCGAAGGTCATTCGCAAGGGCTTTGAACCGATCACGGTGCAAACGGTTGGTGGGAAGTCGATCGTTGGTTTGTTGATCGAAGACGCGGCGGACAAGCTTGTGTTGCGTGAGACTTCGGAAGGGAAGTTAATCACTCTGAAGAAAGCGGAGATTGACGAACAAGTCATTGGCAAGACTTCGATCATGCCGCCGGGGCAAGCAAATCAACTCGCGAGCCGGCAACAGTTCCTCGATTTGGCGAGGTATCTGATTGAGATTGCAAGCGGTGGATCGAAACGTGCGCAGGAACTTCAGCCATCGGCGTCGTTGCTCGTGATGCAGATTCCGGAATACGAAAAGCTGGTCGACCACGCCGGGATGATCGCAGAGTTCGATCGGCCTGATGTCGCCGCAAAAGCATTCAAGCGGGGCGAGGCAATTTACAACCGACTCTGCATCAACTGTCACGGGACGAAGGAGCAACCGGGTTCGCTGCCGACATCGCTGAAGTTCGCCGAAGGGAAATTCAAAAACGGCAGCGATCCGTTTCGGATGTACCAAACGCTGACGCACGGCTTCGGGCTGATGGCTCCGCAGACTTGGATGGTACCGCAGCAAAAATATGACGTGATTCATTACGTCCGCGAGACGTATCTCAAACCGCACAATGTTTCGCAGTTCGTACGCGTTGATGACCGTTATCTGGCGGGGCTGCCGAAGGGAAATACACGTGGGCCTGCACCGTCGAATATCGACGCTTGGTCGGCGATGAATTATGGGCCGTTCTTAATTGCGACCTATGAGGCAACCGAGCCGAAGTTTGTCGGAGAGATTGCCAGCGATGAGGACAAGAAGGGTGACGTTGTGAAGCCGAACTTCGCTTACAAAGGGATCGCCGTGCGGCTCGATTCTGGCCCCGGCGGTGTGTCGCGCGGGAATCACTGGAGCGTATTTGAGCACGACACGCTGCGAATGTCGGCGGCGTGGAGTGCGGCACCGCGTGAAGGCGAGCCGAATTTTATTAACTGGCAGGGGATCAATTTTGATGGACGACATGGAACGCATCCGCAACTGGTAGGGGCCGTGCAGATCGCGAATCCGAGCGGGCCCGGCTGGGCAAACCCGGAGACAGGTCGGTTCGATGACGAGCGAGTGATCGGTCGTGACGGACGGCGATATGGCCCGGTTCCTCGGTCTTGGGGGAAGTATCGCGGGCTGTATCAATTCGGTGAGCAAGTCGTCATGTCGTACTCGGTCGGCGAGACGAACGTGTTGGAGATGCCCGGAGTCACCGCTGAAAAAACGTCGCCAATCTTCAGGCGGACGTTTCAAGTGGGGCCTCGTCCGCGTGCGATGACGATGTTGGTGGCGTCGTCTCCGACGGCTGACTCACGGGTTGAAACAATTGGGGTCGATGCGGGTAACAACAAGGCTGAAGGAAGTGTGGCGATGCTGGTTTCGCCGCCGTCCTCACACAAAGCCGGAATTGCGTTTGATGGCCGGACGTCATTGAACGTCGCGAAGGCTGAGGACTTTGATCTAACGAGCCAGAATTACTCGATCGTTGCTCGAATACGGACGAAGCGTGGTGGCTCGCTCTTCTGCCAAACAAAGTCCGGCGATGCTTGGGTTCCAGACGGAAAGGCGTTGTTCGTGCGCGGGGGCAAGCTGTGCTTCGACATCGGCTGGGTCGGCGCTGTTACATCGAAAGCCGACGTCGCAGACGGTAAGTGGCATCACGTGGCGATGACTTGGACGCAGAAGACCGGTCGTGTCCGATTGTTTGTGGACGGAAAAATTGACGGCGAAGGAAGGCTCAAGCCGCAAGGAATGGCCGTTGGACAAGTGGTGCGAGTCGGCTTCGCAGCTCCAAATTTCCCGGAACCGCAGTCGTACTTCGACGGTGAGATGTCGGAGTTGCGGTTCTATCAACGTGACGTGTCAACGGAATTGCCTGCCGCATCAGAGAAGAAACTTGGTGAGCAATCGCTGGTCGCTTATTGGCGATTCGAGAAGGCTTATGGAAACAAAACCGCCGACGACAAAACGGACGGCGATGTAGTCGCTGATGCGACCGGTCGCGGACACGTGGCGCGGCGAAGCCATGCGGGTGAGCAGAGCGGACCATCAACGATTGCTGCGGGACTTGCTCCGCAGATTGCCGGCGCTGAGTGGTTGCGTGAGACGAACGGAACGTTGTTGTTGAAGTTGCCTGCTGGCGAAGAGTCGTTGCAGTTCACGCTGTCGACGCGAGTTTTGTCGCAAAAGATTGTCGAAGCAGACGATCTCGTCAGTCTCACAGAATCACCGGCAGTGGACCTTGCCGCATTGACTCACGGCGGGCCGCGTCGTTGGCCAGAAGTGTTGACGTCGAATGTTGTGCTCGGTGCGGACAATGGTCCGTTCGCGGTCGATGTGCTCAATCCGCCGGTCAACAATCCGTGGTTGTGTCAGATGCGGCTGACTGGCTTTGATTTCTATCCGGAAGGGAATCGCGCGGCGGTTTGTTCGTGGGACGGAGATGTTTGGTTGGTGTCGTTTGATGAACCGCCTGCAGGCTCTGGATCAGTTTCAGAAAAGGCATCAAGGCTCCTCAAGTGGCAGCGGATCGCGTCGGGATTGTTTCAGCCGCTCGGCCTGAAGATCGTCAACGGGCAAATTCATGTGACATGTCGCGACCAGCTTGTGGTCTTGCGAGATTTCAACGGTGATGGCGAGACCGATTTTTATGAGTGTCTCAACAGCGATCATCAAGTGACGGAGCACTTCCACGAATTCGCGATGGGGTTGCAGGTCGATGCGGCTGGCAATTTCTATTACGCGAAGTCCGCTCGTCACGCACTGTCGGCCGTTGTTCCGCATCACGGTACGCTGCTGCGAGTGAGTCCCGATGGGGCGAAAACCGACATCATTGCCAACGGTTTTCGAGCGGCGAACGGAGTGTGTCTCAATCCCGATGGCTCGTTCGTGGTGACTGATCAAGAAGGACATTGGAACCCAAAGAACCGCATCAATTGGGTGGTTCCTGCAAAGCCTGGGGAGAAGCCTCGATTCTACGGCAACATGTTTGGCTATCACGACGTCACTGATTCATCAGATTCTGCGATGGAACCTCCGCTCTGTTGGATCACGAACGCCTTCGACCGATCACCCGCGGAGCTGCTTTGGGTGACGAGCGATCGTTGGGGGCCGCTGAAGGGCTCGCTGCTCAATCTTTCTTACGGCTACGGAAAAGTCTTCGTTGTGCCGTTTGAAGAAGTGGACGGCGTGAAGCAAGGAGGCATGATCGAACTGCCGCTACCTACTTTTCCGACGGGGACGATGCGTGGGCGATTTCATCCGACGGACGGACAGCTCTATTTATGCGGGATGTTTGCATGGGCCGGAAATGCGATACAGCCGGGAGGCTTCTATCGCGTTCGAGCAACTGGGCGACCGATGCACGTGCCTGTTGGCTTGCATGCAACGAAGCGTGGAATGTCGATGACGTTTACCTCTCCACTAGACCGCGAAGCAGCCACGCAGGTTGCAAACTACGCCGTCAAAACTTGGAGTTTGAAACGAACTGCCAATTACGGCTCCCAGCATCACGACGAACGATCGCTCGACATCACGAAGGTGAACTTGAGCGAAGACGGAAAGACGGTATCACTCGAAATCCCGAAGATCGAACCGACGTGGTGCATGGAAATCAAATTCACGCTGAAGTCAGCAAGCGGAGAAGCAATTCAAGGGACATTGAATAACACGGTGCATCGTTTAGGAGCCCCGTGATTTTACCTTGGAACAACACGTAGTCTTTTTGCGGAAATTGAAGATCGCTCCTCGCAACATACCAATGCCGTGCCCGCAGTGAGCGAGGCTAAGCTTCGAGAAAATCATGAAGCCATGTCGAAAGTGCAGTCGCCCGTTGTCGAATCAGGCAACTGAATGCGTCGAGTGTGGCTGGCGTGAGCCGAGGAGTGACTCGATCCCTGTCGCTAAAACGGGATTTGTGAGCGACGAACATCGCGAAGAATCGGAGGCCAACTCCACAACGTTCGTCATTGGTTGGTTCGCCTCACGGGCAGCCTTTTTAATTGCCGCGATGATTACAGGCGGATGCGTTGGCTGGTATTTGATCGGAACCACTGGGGCGACTATCGGACTTTTGGCGGGGGCCATATTGTGTGCCGTCGGTTTCCTCTCCGAAGTTGCTGGGTAGGTCTCTCATGTTTGATCACATCTCACTTCCCCCCGAAGTCGC
>CAIJTL010000359.1 GCA_903823545.1 uncultured Planctomycetaceae bacterium | reverse complement strand
CTGCTGCTGTCTGGTTTGTCAAAAAGGTCTATTGGAAATAGCCCTGTTTGAAACACCTTGCCGACGACGAACTCTCAAATGAATTCATGAGGGTTGAACTCGTGGCTCAAGATTTCGCGAGCTGTTGGTTCGCGAAATTCAGAGATTCGCGCACGAGATGTCCCATGTGCGGATGCGAGGGCTCCAGATCAACTCGAAGGCCCGCTTCGCGCAAAGCTTCCGAGCATGTCGGACCGATTGAACCGACGACTAGCCGATTGGCAGCGGCCATGAACGGCTCACGGAGACTCAATCGTTCGGCGATTTCGAGTGCGTTGCGAATCTGTTGAGCGCTCGTCAGCAGCAACACATCGAAGTTGCCTGCCACGCAATCCCGGATCGCGGCTTCGAGCGGCCCAGTCTCTTCTGGGAGTTCCCATCGATAAACCGGAACCGGTAGCACATTCGCGCCACGCTCTTTTAAGGCTTCGTACAACTCGTGACTCGGTAGACCGTATTCCTGAATCGCGATCGTGTGGCCCTGCAGTTCCGTCGTGTTCGCCGCTGGCGGAAATTGCAAACCGACATCAATGACACTCAGTAACTCACGCCACGTGTTCGGTTCTGGAGCACGATGATCGATGCGGACGCCCCATTCGCGTAACACGGCTGTCGGTTTCGGGCCTCGGACGATGACGCAGCAATCCTGTAATGCTTGAAAGAATCTGCCGCGATCGAGCCGAGTTTCAATCACCTCCAACAAAGCTTTTGCACCGACGCCGGTCATGAAGAGGACGGCTTGCACTTGCTTTGCGAGCAACCGATCCAAGAAATCAAAGACGGCGACATTGTCTGCGAGCGGAACTTCACGAAGCGATGGGGCTATCGTTGCGAGACCACCGTTTCGCTCAATCAACGATCGCATCTCAGGCTGCTTGCGACTCTCGAAGCTACAAACTCGCAAAGGGCGAGCGGCTGTCTGCGGTGAATTCGTTGTCATTGTCGTTGGCGACGAATGATCGATTACGGGCATCGACTCGGTTGAGGAGTTGGTAGTTGTCATGCGACGAATGATATGCCGCGCGAACGGAAACCGCGATAAGAAAGTCGGCTGGGGAATGTAGGCGCTCGTCCAGAATTCCTCCCACGCGGAGAAACCCCAGCTACACCCCCAGCCGACCCTCCCATCGCGGTTTCACGGGTCAGTTCGAATTGCACTGCTTCTGTTTGAAAAGGGCCAAACCGTCGGCAGAAACCTCCGTGCCCCTCGCATAGACAGCTTTGGCCAACACGATCTAAGCAACCGGTGTGCCGCACTTTGAAAGTGCGTCGAATCACCGTGTTTTCAGGCATTTGCAATCATTGAGTGCTCGGCAGATGATTTTTCCTGCCGACATTCCCAGCACGAGTTGTGCAAGGATCGGGCGAACGTCGAACCACGCTCCTTGGCACCGTGGCAAGAAGATTCAAGTTCGTAGTTCCGCCGATGCTGTCTGCGAAGAGGGTGACGACAATCTCCGCGCCTACGAATGTTGCCAAACCGCTTGAAGCCGAGATTTGGAACGGCTATTGAACGGCAAGACGTTGAAAGTAGGGGGCAGCCAGATTACCGACATGCACGAATCCACGTTCTTCAAACTTCGTTGTGATCCGCTGATATTAGCGGCCAATCCGCAAACGGCTCCGATCGCGAGTGTGTGGAGAGCGTTTCGGCATCTTGATCAAACTCAGTGGTGGTCGCGTGCGAAACTGGAGCAGTACCAAGTCGAGCGTCTGCAAACGCTACTGACTCACTGCGCGAGGCACGTTCCGTACTACCGCGAGCTGTTCGCGAAGAACAATTTTGTTGTCGAGCAAATTCGGTCGCTAGCGGATTATCGCCGACTGCCGATTTTGACTCGCTCCACGTACCAAGATCAGTTTAACTCGTTCGTTACTGAAGAACTGCCGGAAGCCACGCTGTTAACAGACCTGCGCACAACATCGGGTACCAGCGGTTTGCCAATTAAAGTTCAACAGACCAACGTCGTCGGGGCGTGGTGGTTGGCGTTTTATCTGCGAGACTTGGAGTGGTGTGGACTCGACCCGCGAGAACCGGTTGCTGGAATTCGGACTCTGAAGTTAGCGACACCAGAACTCGAACAGAAATTCAAAGAGGGACTACGCTCACCGAGTTGGAATTCTATTTTGACTCCGTTGATCGAAATGGGACCGTCGTTTGGCATGGACCTCAAGCAAGACCCGCAGCGCCAGATTGAATGGCTGTTGCAAATCCAGCCGACTTACTTGTTGAGCTACCCTTCAAACCTCGATTACCTCGCAACGTTGCTGCGCGAGCGCGGGACTCACATTCCCAATCTCCGCCGAATTCAAACCTTTGCCGAAACTCTCGACGACTCAGTCCGACAAAACATTGAGGAGTCATTCGGCGTTCCGGTTATGAATTTGTATAGCTGCATTGAAGCGGGCTACCTCGCGTCACCCTGCCCAAGCGGCGCTGGGCTGCACATTCACGCGGAGAACGTGATCTTGGAAGTTTTGGATGACCACGGACTGCCTTGCCCTACCGGCCAAAAAGGTCGAGTCGTCCTGACAACGCTCCGCAACTTCGCGACTCCATTCTTGCGCTACGAAATCCTTGATGACGCGACTCTCGGCGACTGCTCGTGTGGGCGCGGACTGCCGCTGCTGACACGCGTAGACGGCAAACGACGTCCCAATCTCTGGCTTCCCGATGGACGTCGTCGAACCTCCGTTCAATTGGTCGAAGCGTTTCGCCCCATTGAGGGGATTCGCCAATCCCAAATCATTCAGAAGCAGGTCAATCACATTGAAATTCGAGTCGCCACAAATTCATCTTGGACCGAGCAACGTGAAGTCGAAATTCGCCAGGCTGTCACCAAGTTCTTTGAAGCTCCGATTCAGGTGGAGATTGGGAAGTACGATTATTTGCCTCGGTCCGCTGGTGGAAAGCTACTGACCGTCATCAACGAATTGGAGCGAAAGAACCCCGGCTGATCGGCACATGCCGTTCGAGCATTCACGGACAAGAAGCGATTGGCAGGGAATGGTGGCCGAAGAAGGAGGCCATCTTGGCTTGGTTTGGCGTGCTTGCATCGTCTGCATACGGACGACTAGCTTACCGCCGCGTGCGTCAGGCAAGTTCGCTATTTCTGTGGAATTTGCTGAATGAAACTTTTGACGTCATCGAATGGCCTTGATTGATTGGATCATCGAAGGCACGCGCCAGGAGCAAAGTCTTTTCCTCAAAAGTCTTCGCCAAAACCCTTGTTTTTAACGGAGTCAAAACAATGTTTCGCCGCCAAAAGTCTATCCGCAAGCTAAATCGCAAGACGCGATCCACATTGGCCTCTCAAGTTCAGTTGCTGGAACAGAAAACCCTTCCCGCTGGCACGGTCTTGGTGTCATTGGTTGGCAACAACCTAACGATT
>CAIJTL010000358.1 GCA_903823545.1 uncultured Planctomycetaceae bacterium | reverse complement strand
GCCAGCGTGAGTGCGACCGAAGGGTTCTTGTGCGTCAATGACACGTACAAGCCAATGCTTCCGACCAGAATGAAAATCAAGAAGCTTTGGAATTGCAGGAAGAATGACGACCGCGCTTCGACCAGCAAGATCATGAAGATCACGATCCCGATGAAGAGGAAGAACATCGTCCCCAAGCTGTTCGCGATCGACGCTCGCGAGTTGTCGAAGCTGAACCCCGCGTGCAGCCCGAGCATCGCCGCGAAACAGACCAGCGCCAGAAAGCTAAGCACGACGTAAACCGCGTTCTCAGCCCCAACGCCGCCGATCCCTAACTGCCAACAGATCAGCAGCAGCGGAATGACGATCAACTCCTTCGTGTTGAACAACACGCCGCCAAGCTTCCCGAAGACAAACTCCTTCGCCGAGATATCGGTGACCAACAACAGTTCCAACGTTTTGGTATCGCGTTCTGTCGTGATCGACGTCACCGCTTGAGCATTCACCAGCAGCAGGCTCAGCAATCCCAGCCCGACGAACGCGATGCCAGCGGGCGAGATCAAGCTCATCATCAACTCACCGCTTGCCGGAGTGGTCCACAACGACCACGCGACAAACAACGCAATTGCGTAATAGACCAACTTGATCAACACCATCCGCCGCCCGTACGCCCGAGTGCAGATCTCTCGCCAGATGACCGGATTGCTCCAGATCGTGCGATGCTTCACTCGACGGACCCCCTCTGCATCTTCTTCTTCCATTTTCGGTGGAGCGAACGACGCTTGGTTCGGATTCCAAACCCTCAACCGAATGATACTGACTGAGATCAACAGCGTTCCCAATCCGAGCATCGCGACGACGGATCGTCCCGCGACTTGTGAGTAACTCAGACCGCCATGCATTTCAAACGGCGACATCACCGCCAACAACGCGCGATACGGATTCACGGTTCCGGCCATCAACCCGGCTGCCGAATTCGCACCCAGCACCGCGACGCTTGCTTCCACAGCCCCCAAGAACAACACCAATCCGAGCACGCAGACCGCCAACGTTTGAAACGTCTTATCGCGCCAAAAAGAAACGAGCGCGCCCCAAGCTCCAGCGGCCAATGTCGCCGACGCGCACAATCCGATCGACCAAAAGATCTGATCGGTGGCGACTCCGCCCAAGACCTGCGTCACACAGAACACCGGCATTGACGTCGCCAGTAAAACAAACGGCAGAAGCAAGCTCGCGAACAATTTGCCGAGCACCATTTCTGGACTGCTAAGGTCTGTCATCAGCAACAGAATCAGCGTCTGCCGATCCTTTTCCTGAGCCACGTTCCCCGCCGTGAACAACATCCCGAAGAAAAGGGCCAACGTCAGTTGCAGCAGCGAGAAGATTTGAAAAATCAAACTTCCAAAGTGTGCGACATCACCGTGACTGCGGACTTGCTGCCAACCGAACGTCGCCTGCCCCGCCGTGTACATCAACACGAACAGCCCCGCGACGTATCCCGCCCGAATCAAAAAATGCCGCAATCGACGCGGCGTCGTTAAGGCTTCTCGACTAAAAATTGGTCCGGCGAACACAGCAAATTCCCTTCGATAAATCCTGCCATCTGAATCCAAAGATGATCCAGCCAGACCGGTAGTTGACCCGCTTACGCCAAAGCGAGCAAGCATCGACGGATTTTGCGACGCAGTTTTATCGGGAGGTATCAGCCTGCAGTGATGTTGCCGTTGCAAATCGGTTGATGTGGGGAGTTGCTCCGCAACTCCCCGCCGAGTCGCGGAGCGACTCGGCCACATGTCTGAACCATGCCGATTTTGCTGCCAGAACTATTCGCGAATGATGACTTCCGAGCTGACATCCAGGATGTCGTAGACCTCGGCGACGTCGTCATTGAGGAGGCGGATGCAGCCGCGTGACTCGGCTTTGCCAATCGAATTCGGTTCGATGGTGCCGTGGATGCCGTAGCTTTCACCCAGGTCGAGCCAGAATTTTCCGAGTGGGTTTTTCGGGTCGGTTCCAGAGAAAACTTTGCCGTCGGGATCGGTGTACTGCGGATTGGCGACCTTGTTGAGAACCTTGAACTTGCCGACCGGGCTGGACCCGTCTTTCCCGATGCAAACTCGATAGCTGCGGACGTACTGACCTTGGTGATGAATGACCAGTTCAAAATCGCTGAGCGTGACGACCGCGCCGAACGGGCCGTCGATGACCTTGAGCTTTTGGCCTTCGCGCAGGCGTTTTGGATCGGTGCGATTGAGCTTCGCGATGTATTGCCACGGAACGTGGTATTTCGCGGCGATCTTGCGAAGTTGGTCGCCTGACTGCACGACATACGGTTCTTGGATGTGTTTTTGTGGTGAGAAGTAAATCGCTTTCGCCGATGCGTCGATTCGTTCTTGAATGCGAGTTCGTTGGTCGGGCTGTTGCCAGTAAATCTTCGACAAAGCTTTGTGAGCTTCGACGAGTTTTCCTTCTTGGAATTGTCGGTCGATGAGGCTCAGGTCGATGGCGGGCTCTTTGTCTTCCGGCTTTTTGGCGATGCGAACGGCTGGCTCACTCGGTGATTCAACTGTGGTTGGTTCAGGCGGAGCGTCGACCGGTTCACCGCTGGCGGGCGCGGTTGGAGATTTCTCGACCGCTTCCGTAATGGCGGGTTGCTCTTCGGAGACCAATTGCAACGTTGCACGCGAACGACGAGCTGGTTGTTGGACGACTGCGGGGTGGATGACCACACTCGTCGTTTCTTCTCTGGCGTCCGAAAGGTCCAACAACTTCGGAGCGCGTAGCGAGTTCGTTGTTCGACTTTCTTTTCTCTCGACAACCGCCTCTTCCAATTCGGGCTCAGATTGTTCGGGCAATGTATTGTCGGGAATTCCACCGATGTCGAGCGACTGCGCGGAGCTGTCGGGCTCAAAATCCGGAGCCAGACCAACGGTGTCCTTGATCCGTTGCGCGTGAACCTCGGGATTAACGACTGACCCCGTTTCGGTTCCTCCGAACTCGACCGGAATCCAACCACTTCGAATTACAACGAATCCCGCGAAGCCCAAAATGGCGACCGTGAGCACCTTCGTCAGTGAAAACCAGCG
>CAIJTL010000357.1 GCA_903823545.1 uncultured Planctomycetaceae bacterium | reverse complement strand
GAAGAACTAAAACGAGCGAAACCAAATCTTAAAGTGTCATTTCGTTAGACGAGTCAGAAAACCTCATTTTGTGAGCCAACTGAGATGCGAGCCATTAATGCCGTTGTGATCGCCTTCGGATTGTTGATTTCCTATTCGGCTCATGCCGACGAACCCGTCTCGTTCGTCAACGACATTCAGCCGATTTTGACGAAGCTGGGTTGCAATCAGGGGGCTTGCCACGGGGCTCAGTATGGGCAGGGTGGGTTCAAGCTGTCGTTGCGGGCGTTTGATGACAACGCGGATTACGTCGAGCTTGTGCGTGGGGCGTATGGGCGGCGGATCAAGGCATCGAATGTGGCCGAGAGCTTGTTGCTGACGAAGCCGTTGATGGAGAGTCCTCACGGTGGCGGGCGGCGGATCAATAAAGATTCGTGGGCCGCTCAAACGCTTGTCCGATGGATGCAACAGAATGCTCCTGGGCCGCTGCCGAGTGATCGGAAACTGAAGCAAGTGGTGCTGACCGTGGCGGACGCGTCCTCGCGTCCGACCGATGGGGGTGCCGTTCAGCAACCGACGCGAGACGCGTCGGCCACGAGTGAGGCGATCTTGCAGCCGGGGCAAACGGTGCAGCTCGCGGCGAAGGCGATTTACGAGGACGGCTTTGAAGAACCGATCGAACGCAAAGCCTCGTTCGACAGCATGAACGGTTCTGTGGCCGAGATCACTCCGGAGGGGCTAGTCACCGCGACCGGCAAAGGGGAGACCGTCATCATGGTGCGATACCTCGGCACCGTGACAGTCAGCCGCATCGTCGTGCCGTATGGAAAGAGCGAAGGACTCGAACAATTCACGAAGCATAACTATGTCGATGAGTTGTGGGTCGCGAAGTGGCAGAAGACGGGGCTCTCCCCGACGAAGCTTTGCACCGACGAAGAGTTCTTCCGCCGCATTCATCTCAGCACGATCGCCACGCTGCCGACGCCTGACGAGATCAAAGCATTTCTCGCCGACGTTGATCCAGACAAACGCAACAAGGCGATCGACCGCGTGCTGCAACGTCCCGAATACATGGACTACTGGGCCTACAAATGGGGCGACTTGCTGCGGAGCAATCGAAACAGTCTCCAGAAGAAGGGGATGTGGTCGCTGCACAACTGGCTGCGAGCTTCCTTCCGCGACAACAAACCGATGGACCAGTTCGCGACCGAACTCATCACGTCGGTCGGCAGTCCCTATCAGAACGGGCCGGTGAACTTCTTCGTCAACGGTTATCAGGAAGAGTGGACCGAAGCGACCGCTCAAACGTTTCTTGGCGTGCGCGTGCAATGCGCGAAGTGTCACCATCATCCTTATGAAAATATCTCGCAAGCTGACTACCACAGCTTGCGAGCGTTCTTCGCTCGTGTCGGCAAAAAGAGTTCGTGGGAGTTCGGCATTCAAGGGGGCGAGTTCGTCATCTACGTGAATGAAACGGGCGAAGTCGGTCACCCTCGCACGGGAGCGATTCTTCCACCGAAGCCGCTTGGGGCCGCACCGGCCGACGACCCGGTCGATCGTCGCCGAGGCCTAGCCGCATGGCTCGTCGATAAGAACAACCCGGCATATGCCCGCAATCTCGCGAACCGTTATTGGGGCTACTTCTTTGGTCGAGCATTAGTCACTCCGATCGACGACATGCGAGTGACGAATCCCGCGTCGAATTCGGAACTGCTCGACGCACTGGCCAAAGACTTGATCGCCGCCAACTACGACGTGAAGCTCTTGATGCGAACCATCATGCGTTCGCACGTCTTTCAACTGAGTTCGATTGAGTATCCCGCCAGCAAGATCGATGGCGATAACCGCTACTGCACGCACTTCGGTCCAACGCGATTGAAGGCCGAGCAAATTCTCGATGCCGTCGATTTCGCCTGCGGCACCCAAGAAAAATTTCCGGAGGTTCCGCTCGGCTTCCGAGCGATCTCGCTTCCTGACTCAAATTTCCCGAACGAATTCCTCGACGCCTTCGGCCGTCCGCGTCGAGTCGTCACCTGCGAATGCGAACGGAGCGACACACCGAGCATGACTCAAGCCCTGTTGATGATCAGCGGCGGTTTGCTGAACCGCAAAGTCGCCGACGGCAACGGCCGCATCGCCAAACTTGTGAAGGCAAACACGCCGCCCGATCAAGTCGTCGAAGAACTCTTCCTCTGCTCGCTCTCACGTCGCCCCACCGCCGAGGAAAAACAAACCGCCCTCACCGAAATCGCCACCGCCTCCAGCCCACAAGAAGGCTACGAAGATTTCCTGTGGACCTTGCTCAACACCCGCGAGTTTCAGTTCAACCATTGAGAGAGGCTTGGACACATTCCGGTGCTGGTACAGCAAGGGACTCTTTGTCGGTCGCCTTAAAGCGGGTCAGCACCAAGTCGCTTGTCGGCCAAGCAGATCAATTCGTAGGCGGTCGCACTTTCGTCGGCTGCTCGAAGGTCATCTAAGAAGCCGGGGAGTTGGATGATTCGCCCCAATCGCGCGAGCACGTGGAGATGTGTCTTAGAGTCACGGCAAAGGACGAGAAAAAACAAATCTGATAACTGCCGCTTCGGAGCACCAAACGGAATTCCGGACATCGTTCGGCCGAATGCGATGATCGACTCGCCCAACGCGTCGGGGACGGGGCTACGAGTGTGCGGGATTGCGATGCCTGATTCAAAGCCGGTTGACATCACTTCTTCACGTTGCTGGACCGCATGAAGAATTTCTGCCGGCTTCCAGATCTGCCATGTTCGGCCCGCCACTTCAATAAGGCACTCCAGGACCGATCGCTTCGTCCTCGCTTCGAGTGGAACTTGCACGGTTTCTGGATGCAACAGGCTGCTCACCGGGCATTGAATATCGGCTTCAGAATCCTTCTGTGCCTTTTCAAGTCCCTGTAGTTCAGCACCGGAGTACTCTCGCATTTCCTGTTCGAGCCAATGCGTAATTTCCGTTGATTGAAATTGCCAGTCGCCCTGAACCTTGCGACCTGGAATGCGGCCACGTTGAACGAGTTTTTCGATCTCGCGGCGATCTCGACCCAAAAACAGGGCTAACTCATCGAGAGAAAACCAGTCGTGCATTCCGCAGTCTCCACTTCCAGTTTGGCTCGGACATTACCGAGGGAATGTGGGACGTGCTTATCAAGTTCATCGCTCCCACGAAGCGTGGGATGCTATCAAGCGTCTCGCTGAGATTCATTGCCACGCGGAGCGTCGGCAAAGTATTTCACAGATTGACGGGGCAGAAGTTTGCAAAATTACTTCGGCAACGTCGCAGAAAGCCTAAGTCTTTTGCCGCCCAACTCTCTTCGGACCAAATTTGATAGTCCACGAAACCGCGATAGTCTGCTTCGATCAGGCCCTGCATGATGGCCTCGATTGGCAAAACACCTTCACCTGGAAGCACGCGATCGTATTCGTCGCGAACCCGAGTTCGGCTATCGCTCACTTGCACGATTCCAATTTGCTTCACAAGTTCGGGCAAACGCTTAAGTAATCCTGGTTCGTGTCCTGAGTGATACGTGTCGAATGCAAGCTTCACGGCGGGATGGTTAACGCGGTCAAGAATTTCGAGGGTTTCATTGAGCGTTTGTAGAAAGGTCCAATCGTCTTTGAATTCGGGACGCATTGGCATCAGGCAGAGTTTCAAGCCTCGATCGACTGCTTCGCCTGCAAGGCTACTCAATGAATCAACAACTAACCTCTTCGCGTGTTTGTTGAGGTGATTGCGTTTCGGCCCTGACAGCAAAATTAATGATTCAGCCTTAAGGCGGCCTGCCAATTGAATGAGTTCACGGGTCTCAACCATGACATCGGAAAGCTCGCAACCAAACGCGCCAGTAAATCCTCCAGCGAACGAAAGTGAAGAGACTTTGAGTTCATGTTCGACAAGGAAGTTGACTGCTCGTTCTTCGCCAAACTCTAAAACTTTTGGGAGCCAGAGTCCGATCGCGTCGATTTCCGCGAGCCGATATCGCATCACATCTTGCTCGAACGACCAACGATAAGTCGTGGTTGCGTTGATGGAGAGCTTCAATTCGCCGCTAATAGCCTCTGTCTGTTTTCGCTTTGTTTTCGTTTCCTGCGCACTGACGGGGAGGAAGCTGTTCAAGATTCGGCTCGCAAATTCGAGATAAAAAGAAATGACGATTGGAGCGCGTTTGCGAACGCAGTCAGACTCCACAGACAAAAAACAGACACAACAAAATTGCTGTCAGAAATGACAATCAATGAATGACATGATTTGATTTGTGGTCAACTTCAGCAAGAAAGAAATGCTGTAAGAGGGCTCAGCGAACGATTCGACTAGCCTGCTGCATTCGTGGAGACAGACGGGTCATCTGAAACATTGACCCAAACGTGAACGTGAGGGTTTCCGCGGAAATGCCATACGAACGCGGGACCTTCCAGTCTCCAATTGTCCCACACGCCATCGTTGCCCAAGTCTCCTTCTCGATAAAACGCCAAGCGGCATTGATCGAGACCGCCTTGTGTGGCCAAGCATTTCAAGGCTTCTTGTCGATCAGAAAGTCGATATGGTTCAAGCAGAGAATCGAGCACGACACGAAGGTGTTCTTTCTGATCGGCAGTCATCTCCGAACCAGGTAGGCCAGGGATCTTTTCCTTAGTTCCTTGGAATCCAACAGCGCTTTCACTTGGAGT
>CAIJTL010000356.1 GCA_903823545.1 uncultured Planctomycetaceae bacterium | reverse complement strand
CAGAAGACCGTCATTGAGGAAACAGTTCGCCTTGCCGACGAGCAGACCAAAGCCGGGAAATGGACGCGGCCTCTCACAAAGGCCGTGCTGAGCTTGAGCGGTGCCGAACAGGGGTTGGCGGAAGAGACTCGGCAATTGGCCGAGTCGCTCAGAGATATCGAAGCGGTGAAGTTAATCTTGGATCGTGCGGCGTCAGACCTCACATCAGCGGCGAAGCGACTTGAGGAAAAGAAGATCGACGATGAGACCCGCGCTCGTGAGCAGTCGGCTTTGCGATCACTGCAAACATTGGCCGACGCATTGAACGCGAAGTCGCCCGCTCAAGCGAATCAGCAATCTGACAGCGAACGTTCGGCAGACAAGCAGCCTTCAAACCCCGAGCAACCGCCAGCCGAACCCGTTCCACCAATTGCTCAACTGAAGTTGTTGCGACAACTGCAAGAAGAAACCCGGTCAGCAACGGAAGGTGCTGAACGTCGAAAGAAGCAAGCTGACGTCGATGATCCGCAACGTCAGCAAGAACTCAAACGACTGGCAGCCGAACAGCAAGCAGTCTCGAATGCAACGGAGCGATTGCTCGATCGTTTCCCCGCACCGATGGCCGACGATGAACCGAACGCGGAGGTTCCCGACGAGTCAAAACCGCGTGAGGCAACGACGCAGGCGATGCGCGATGCTCACGAACGACTCGCCGCGAAGGAGACCGGGGAACCAACGCAAACCGCGCAACAAACGGCTGTCAGTCAGATCGATGCTTTGCTGAAACTCTGGCAACAACGAGCGGATCGCCAACAAGCGAATTCGCAGGCTCGATCCGGTCAGCCTCGTTCGTCGACAGATCAAGAACCGAAAGAAAACGCCAAGAACTCCACCGACGGTGACGGCAACAAGCCAACTGGCCGCGAGAACAAACAAGCTCGCAATTCGTCCGAGCGCCAGCAGACTGGCCCTGACCGCGAAGTTGAGTTGATGCGGCAGCGACAACTCCGTGAAGCGGTTTGGGGACATCTTCCTCCCGCTTTACGAGAGAAGATGCTGAACCTGCCGCACGACAAAACGCTCCCGAAGTATTCCGAGCACATTCGCCGCTACTACGAAGCGCTTGCCGAGCAGTAGGTTGGCTCTCCGTCTTGACCGTTCGGCGGTGAGCTGGTCGAGGCGTAGTCCCAATCTACGGGGCTTCTGATTCAAGCTTTTTCCGGCACTCTTCCAGCGACGCGAGTTGTTCTTCAGTTGCCTTGGGGTATTTCGCATTCAAGCTGTCGACGGTATGCACCAGGATGCGTGAGACAATGGCGCGACAAAGCCATTTTTGGTCGGCGGGCACGACATACCACGGAGCGTCTTTGGAACTCGTTGCCTTCAGCAAGTCTTCGTATGCCTTCATGTAGTCGCCCCACGACTGCCGCTCTTTGACGTCCCCGGCCGCGAACTTCCATTGCTTCTTGGGGTCGTTGATTCGTTCGAGGAATCGGCGTTTTTGTTCGTCCTTGGAAACATTGAGGAAGATCTTCACGACACGAGTGCCGCTTCGTTCGAGATGCTTTTCAAACTTGCGAATGTCTTTGTAGCGACCGTTCCAGAACTGCGGCGTCGGTTTGGAGTCGGGGAGTCGCTGATACTTCAACAACTCCGGATGCACTTTCACGACCAAGACCTCTTCGTAATACGAACGATTGAAAATGCCGATTCGCCCTCGTTCAGGCAACGCTTTCACGCAACGCCACAAGAAGTCGTGATCGAGTTCTTCTTCCGAAGGTTTCTTGAACGAGTGAACTTGGCAGCCCTGCGGATTGATTCCCGACATGACGTGCTTGATCGTGCCGTCTTTCCCCGCAGCGTCCATCGCTTGAAAGATCACCAGAACCGACCAAGTGTCTGCGGCATATAAACGATCTTGAGCATCGGCCAGTTCGACGATGCATTCTTGCAACACCTGCTCGGACAAAGGCCGCTCTTCGTCAGGCGAGTAGTCAGCGGAAAGATCGCGCTTCGTCGAAAAGTCTTTGAGGAGCACTTTGCCTTCGCCGGTCACTCGGCAGCGGTCAATCAGGTCGTCGATGAGTTTGAGCATGTTTTGGGTTCGATGTGTTGGTTTGAAATTGGTCAAAGCGAGAGTTTGTGGTCGAGTTGCTCCGCAACTCGACGCCGAGTCGCGGAGCGACTCGGCCACATTGCGGTTCTGTCACGCTCTATTGTTATGAAACCTCACGTCGAAGACAGCGACTTGAGTCCGAGTTCGTTTGTCAGTTTGGTTTGAATCAACATCGCCGATTTCAGCAACGCAGTCGGTGAGTCGACTCGCTGGTCGGAGATGAAAACGCCGGAGGGAGTAATCCGAATCATCGTCGTGATTCCGGAAACTCGAACGAAACAGACGGTGCAGTCTGAGTCATAGGTCGCAGTGAAATCGCGACCGTCGAATTGCTCGATACGATCAATCACGGCGGTGACATCGATCGGTTCGCCGGTCGAAATCTCGATCGTGTCAAATACTCCTGCAAAGACTCGATCGAAGGCATCGCAAAAGATCTGTGCTGGATCACTAATCTTGGAAATGGTCCGATTCCAAAGCACCTGAGTGGGGTCGTCTGAGTCCAATTCAACAGAGACGGAGTATTCAAAGAACGGTGTTGCAATCACACCGGCTCCGTCAGCGGGACCACGCTTTTCGATTTCCAAACGTTTGAATTGATAGGCCGACTTGAGCGTGAGAAATGTCGCTTCCAAATCGGATTGCAGCGTTGGCTCCGTGATGCCCGCGATGAATGCGTCTGCGTTCGAGTTCTTGGAATCCGGGATGCGATGCGATTTCTTAAAGCCTGGGAGGTGCTTCACTGGCTGCGACTTAATAGCAGAGAGCACGACCGCATCAAGTCGCGGCATCGGCGGCGTCGTTTCGAGACGTTTGCGGTCCAGCACCGAACTCAAATCTGCGATGACGAAATCATCAGAGACCTCGCCACAGATCCACGGCATCTGATTGATCGGTGTTGCGAATTCGGCTCGCAAAGTGCGCGGGACCGCTTGAACCAAATACTGTTGCAACGATGACGCAGTCACAAACCGTCCGTTCGTGATGGCTGCCGCAGCATCGCCGCTTAATGCTTCCAAAACATGAAGAGTCCAAACGGCGTGCTTGTTCTGTACGCTGGCGTGTGACGTTTCACCGTGACGACATGACACAAAACAGACGGCTTGCTGGAGTCGTCCAATGGAGGATTCCAGTTGAGCGTCATCGAATGGTGAGGGGATCACGTCGGCTTCGACTTCGGTTGGCGCTACCTCGTGCGCGACGTCCAAAAAGAGAATCATGCGCCGACATTTGCACGAACTCAGTGTCTCAAGAAGCCTTTGGATCGAAAGACTGGTTTCGGCAAGATCATCGGGCCGAGTGTCATAGCACGAGAGGTAATTGGCTCCCGACAGAGAAAATCCGTGTCCCACATAAAAGAGAAGCAGTGTGTCGTCGTGCGTCAGGCGTCGAGTGAGTTTTCGGAGATCCGATTCGATTCCTGATTTCGTCGCTTGTCCATTGAGGCGACAAACTTGATTGTCAACGTCGAAACCAACAGCCGAAAGCGCGTTTGAAAAACCTGCCAGGTCGGCTGCCGCAAAGGGAACCGACGAGATTGAAGCGTCTGCGTAATCTTCTAATGCAATCAACAAGGCAACGTGCGACACAACAAAAACTCCAGAGGCGTGACTGCCCGAATGCTATTCGTTGCCCACACAGAACGCACTCGCGTCGCATTTTCGGAGCGAGCTTTTTTGGCAACTGCATTGAGAACTCGCAAACGTTCGTCTTTCGGTGTCATAAACGGAACCAGTTGATGAATCGTGCGACTTCGACATCCGTCGCCTCCTGTGCGTTCGAAATCGAGCCAGTTAGACTTCGCTTTCCGTATTTCGGACTTTGCGTAACCATCTCAGCGGGAAGAGCAAGAGTCCGGTTCGGATAAACCAATAGCAGACAAGCCGGACGCTAGTGGTCGAACAACTTGAGATTGCGGGGTCGTAGTTCGGGTCTCCAGGCCCGAATGACCGGCCCT
>CAIJTL010000355.1 GCA_903823545.1 uncultured Planctomycetaceae bacterium | reverse complement strand
TTGGTCATCACCGACATGATGATGCCCAAAATGGGTGGTTTCCCGGTGCTGGAGTTTCTCAAGTCGCTTCCGAATCCTCCGAAGGTCATCATGATTACGGCGAACGAGGGAGGCCGACACAAAGCGTATGCCGAAATGCTGGGTGTCGATGACTACCTCCGCAAGCCGTTCGCGATGGAAGTGCTGCTCGAAGCAGTCGATCGTGCAATCGGGTCCGCAAAACAAGAAGCCGAGCCAATCTCTGAAGAGAAGGCTTCGGCAGACAAGTTGCGTCGAGCGATTCGTAAGAAATCGACTTGATGCAAACGGCAATCAGGCGCTTTCGCGAATTGCCTTCAAAACATCGTCGTGCAGTTTTCCGTTCGTCACCACCACACCGCGGTTCGCGGAAAGTTCTCGGCCCTGCGTGAAATCGAGCTGCTTGCCATCAATGTCGCTAACGCGACCTCCTGCCTCTTCGACGACTAACACTCCGCCAGCGTGATCCCAAATCTTTTCGCGATAGTCCGCTCGTGTCGGTAAACGGAGATAAAGATCGCCTTCGCCTCGCGCGACGACGGCATACTTCGCTTGGCTGTCGAGTCGTACCGGCTCGCGCTGAATCCCCAACGATGATGAAATCACCGCCGAGCGATCATGGGCGCTGTGCCCTGATTCAACCGATTCGCACAATCGCACGTCGGCCCAATTCGATGTTGAGGTCACTCGCACTGGTGCATTCAAAGCCGCCTCGCCAGCACATGTTTGGACGAATGCCCCGCGACCGCGCACTGCGGTAAAGAGCGATCCGCCATCAGCAGGTCCGCCCGCCTCGAGTGGCAAGTTCGGACAACCAAGAATTGCGACGGTGATTTTGCCGTCGATGATCAACGCCAATGAAACGGCGTATTGCTCGCCACGCAGAAAGCCTTTCGTACCATCGATTGGATCGAGTGTCCAAAAGCGAGGGCCGAAGGAGCTCGCACCACCTCGATCGATCCAGCGACAAATTTCATCGGGCGACGCATTCAAACCGACATGACCAAGTTCCGTTTGTACGCGTTCGAGAAATGCTTTGTTCTCAGGGAGCCGCAGTTCTGCGGAATCTTCTTCGCCAATCACCGGATCATCCGGAAATGCCTCGCCGAGTGCTTGGCAGATGACCGCTTGACTGGCGAAGTCCGCAATCGTCACGGGACTTTTATCTTGCTTGGCCATCGCGGACGGGATCGATCGTTGCACTGCTTGGCAGACTTGAGCCGCACGCTTTACGGCAGCAATTGCGACGGAAAGTTCATGGTCGAAGGTCATTGTCGTTTCTCAGTGGTGGTTGGCGGAAGCGGTCATGGCATTGATGGGAAGAACGTGAAGAATGAGGATTACGACTGGCGTAATACGCATTCTTCCCATGAGTCCCATTCATTCCATAAGCCTCGCGTACGGCCCCCTTAGGCTGCTCGCGCGGGCCGCAATGTGTCGGCGGGTTCCAGCCGTTGCAAGAGATGTGCGGCGGCACGTTTTGTGGCACCCGTTTGAGTGAACTGGTCACGAAGCTGTTCGACGTCGTCTGTCACCGCGTCAAGCCGTTCCTGAACGCTCAGCCAACCATGCAACACTTCGGTAATTCGAGTGACGTACTTCGCTGTGGAACCGATGACGAAGAACTCGGGGAAGACTTCGCGATTCACAAACAGATTCGGAAGCGTCATGAATCGACACTTCACCATCGATTTGCCGACGAGATAAGTGAACCAATCGGTCGTGTATTGCACCACTGCTGGCTTGCCGCGAGCGAGCACTTCGAGGCTGACCGATCCGGATACCATCGAGCAGCAAAGTGACGCTTGAATGATCTCCGGCGTCTTCCCCACAAACAGATGCACGGGAAGCCGACTGGCGTGAGCCATCAGATAGGAGCTGCAAAAGCGACGATGTTCTTCGCGATAGCAGGCAACTAAAAAGCGAACGTCCGGATGCCGTTCGTGAAGCTGCTTCATCACTTCGATCATGATCGGAAAGTTGTGCTGCACTTCTTCTCGACGCGAGCCAGGAAGGATTGCCACGTTGCGATATTTCTGCGATTTCCAACATTCAAGGAAGTGATTGTCGGTGCGATGTTCCGCAACTTCGTCGAAGAATGGATGCCCGACGTATTCGACTTTCACGCCGCGATCCGCGTACCACTGCTGCTCGAACGGCAAGCCAACGATCACGTCATCAGCAAAGCGACGAATCTTTTTGATCCGCCAATCGGCCCACGCCCAAATCTGGGGGGGCAGATAAAAGATGACTCGAATCCCTTCTTGCTTTGCGTACTTAGCAATCCACCAGTTGAAGCTGGCGAAGTCGATCAATATGACCGCGTCAGGACGATTCTCGCGAAAGTATTTCTTCGCTTGCTGTGCGACTTTGTAGAACTTCCAGAGCAATGGAATGACCGCAAAGATCCCCATGACTGCCATATCTGTCAGCCGAAAATTCAGCTTGCAACCAGCCGCTTCCATCGCCGGCCCGCCAAAACCCACGCAGCGAGTTCTCGGATTGCGTGATTGCAGCTCTTGAATGAGATGAGCGGCGTGTTGATCACCGCTCGGTTCACCGACAGAAAAGAACAGATGCATGGCGAGTCCCTTCGCAGAAGAACCTCATCCCTAAGGCTATTTTTTGCGGGGCGGGACAGTACGTCGCACTTGAAAAGGGGTCAAGCCGGGGTCCGGTTCTAGAGGTGGGGCCTTCGCAAAGATTTCACATCAGGGCTGCCGAGACGTGTCACTTTCCAGATTAAGATCGAGCTTGGCAGGAAGAGTCTGACCGTTGATTGAGAATTCAAGATCCCCCTGAATCCGCAGCTTTCCTTTGTTGGATTGAAACTGACCTGCGGATCGATCGAACAACAACGTGTTAGATGACTCCGTTGGTTTCAAATCGCTCTTGGTCACTCGCAGCGGCAGCTTGGAACCTTCGGCAATGGAAAAGGTCGTGGTGGTTGTTTTGGCTTCGATTTTGTCGTAGGTCTTGTCGCCGTCCTTCACTTCACCGACGTACTTGTATTCGGTGGTCATGCTCATGATCTGACCGCTGCCGAGATTGAGATCTGCGTTCCGGCTCCAAGTGTCGCCCACTTTGACTGGATCGGACGGCAGTCGGTCAATTTCCTGATTGGCGTTTTTCTTAGCGACTTCCGGATCGAGATCTCCGCGTGCCTCCTCCGAAACTTTCTCCGCCGCTTTATCGAGCCCTTCGACGGCAACTACTTTTCCCGTTTGATCGTAGATGAAGACGATCTTGGCTTTCGACAATGCTCCCATCGCGTCTACGAGCGGTTGCAAGGCGGGATTTTCGGCCTTCTTGTTCGGGTCGTCCGAATCGAATGTCAGCATGAGCCCACCGGGTAGCTTTACGGTGATCGACAGCTTGTCGACATTCTGATCGACTCGAATTTTGCCATCCGTTTCTCGTTTGCCTGCTTTGGAAGAGACAATTACGAACCGATCCGATGACGTTTCCAAATTCATTCCCGCGAGCGAGAGCGTTTGCGTCACCTTCATGTTGGTGTGATTGACCGTCTTGGCGCCTTCCACAAACTTCTGTTCCAACTTGACCTGAGCCTGAGCTGGCTGCGTCCAACCAGCAGCAAACAACGATAGCGAAAGAATTCCCGCGAAACGAACAGGTTGCCCGAAGTGCTTGAGCATGAGCGATGTCCTCAAAGATGGTCGAAGAAATGAGACGGACGTGATTCGGAAATGATCTGCAAATCTTGAATGGCAATCGTCAGAAACTGCTTCACTAGAACGACACATCTACTCAGGCCGGTTGTTCGCATCGACATGGACGACTCGCGGTTTGACTTGCCTTGCTTCGCTCTCGTCAAAATTGGCATACGAGCAAATGATGACCAGATCCCCGGGATGAACCAGGTGTGCGGCAGCCCCATTGATGCAGATGGTCCCGGAACCTGGCTCACCGGGAATCACATACGTGGTCAGTCGATTGCCGTTATTGACGTCGTAAATTTGAACTTGTTCGTGGTCGATCAGGTCAGCCAGTTCCATCAACTCCCGATCAATGGTGACGCTCCCTTGATAATGCAATTGGGCGTCGGTGACGGTGGCTCGATGGATTTTCGACTTCAACATAATGCGTTGCATGGAAACTTTGTCGTTCTTTCTAAAGTGAAACGGTGATTTGAAAAGAGGCTGTACCCTCTTGCGTCATCACCAAGATCAGCAACTTTCGTTTTGTGGCTCTCCGCCATTTCTGTTGAATGTTTGAATGAGCGGCAAGGCGTTAGTCGCCGGTAAAGGGGAAATCACCGGCGGCTAGCGTCTTGCCGCTCACGAAACACCGTTTTCAACATGAATGGCGGAGAGCCGCTTTTGTAGGGTAGGCGGCTCGTCTGCCAAAAGTCACGTGACAGCAAACTGGCGAGCTGCCTGTTCTACGATTGACGCACGACACGTGAGATTCGAGATGTTGTCCGAAATATGATGGATTTGTTGAGACGACGGACCCTCTTATGCAGGATAGTCTCGGCTAAGTAGTT
Organism: uncultured Planctomycetaceae bacterium; assembly: GCA_903823545.1. Lineage (GTDB taxonomy): Bacteria > Planctomycetota > Planctomycetia > Planctomycetales > Planctomycetaceae > SXKJ01. The sequence goes on along the minus strand of CAIJTL010000355.1, from coordinate 2,026 downwards.
CACGAAATTCGGGCGCTCGCTCAAGCAGTTTAGAAAACTTCTCGCGAGGTAACGTCAAGAAGATGCATTCGCCGTTGGTTCGCACGGTTGCTGTTCGTGGAACGGTCCGCAGGAGAGCGATTTCGCCAAAATAGTCGCCGTCTTGAAGTGTCGTAAGTTTTCGCTCAGTGCCATCGTCGTTACGAATTGAGACACCAACTTGTCCTCGCACGATGATGTAGAACTTGTCGGCGAGGTCGCCTTGTTGAACCACAATTCGATCATGCGGTATGCGATCGGTGATGAAGTCAGAGACGAGGTCTTTCAATAGGTCAGGATCGAGCTTCGACAGAATCGGAATCGCTCGCAGTCGCTCAACAGTCACATCGACGTGATCCCCTTCTTTGCTGATCGTGAACCCCGACTGCTTGTTCCATAATCCGGCATACACGCCGTTTTGCTGCAACAATTCCGCGTGAGGTCCTTGCTCCACCACGCGACCATCTTTCAGCACGAAGATGCGGTCATATTGAGCAACTGGACTGAGGCGATGAGTGACTGACAAGACGGTACGTCCCTTTGCAAGTCGCAACAAAGTTTCGTTGATTTGATCCTCGGTCACAGGGTCGAGTGCAGACGTGGCTTCATCGAGGACCAGGATCGCCGGGTCGCGGAGCAACGCACGAGCAATTGCTATTCGCTGCCGCTGGCCACCAGAAAAACGACTCCCTCGTTCACCAGCAAGAGTGTCATAACCTTGCGGCATCGCAAGGACGATGTCATGGATTTCAGCAGCTCTCGCAGCTGCTTCGACCTCCGAATCAGTCGCCTCCGGACGTCCAACGCGAATGTTTTCGCGAACGCTGGTGTTGAAAAGGAAACTTTCTTGAAACACGACCGACATGTGCGACCGCAATGACAACTGCGTCACGCTACGAACATCGACATCGTCGATCGTCACCGTGCCAGAACCCGCTTCATAAAAGCGAGTCACCAAATTCAAAATCGTGCTCTTCCCTGACCCGCTCGGTCCAACGAACGCATTCAAAGTGTTGACCGGAACGCGAAACGATACATCCAACAAGTTGAGCTTCTCGTCCGTGTAGCCGAAATTCACACCACGGAACTCAATCTGACGACTCGGCCGCGGCATCACGTCGGCCGTCGAAGAATCGTTGATCTGTGGAACTTCGAGCAGAATATCGTCGATCCGCTGCATACCAGCCGCTGCTTGAACGAGTTGCGGATAACAGTCTGCCACATCGCTGATCGACTGGCTCAATCCCAGCAGTACTCCTTGCATCGCGACTAACTCACCAGGGGTGAGATACCCATGAAAGGCCATCAACGCGCCAGCGGAGATGGCCACAACGGAAAACAGGCTCAATCCGAGGCTTGGCGTACGTTGCGTGAGATTCCCCATGAAGTTTGCTTTGCTGGCAAGTGTTGAAAGCAGCTTGAGCTACTGAGCAAACTGTGCCGACAGCGCCGCCTGTAAACCAAATGCCTTCACGACCGGCTGCGCGCTCAAGTTCTCTTGCACGGTGTTGGATACCGCAGCCGTTGTTTCTTGCACTGAATATGTCTGGCTTGAGGCTCGTTTTCCTAGAAACCACGGACCGATTACACACAACGGCAAGCTCATCAAAGACAGCAACGCCATCTTCCATTCAAAGATGAGCAATACGCTCATGCTCATGACGACGGAGAGCAATCCCCAAATCCCGCTGGGAAGCGTGTTGACGATTACATTTTCGAGTCGGTCCAAGTCCGACGTGAACCGCGACATCAGATCGCCAACTTGCGATCGAGCGAAGAAGTTCATCGACAACTTTTGAAGGTGATTGAAAATCTGCAGCCGCACATCGTTCACGACGAACGTCCCTAACCGGCTGTAGAGAAAATCTGATTCATCCGACTAAAGCGTACTTGGCTTCGTGGAGCGCATAGATTTTGAGTTTGAAGAATTCTTGGTCGCGGAATCCGTAGGCTTGTCGTTTCATGGTTTTGATTTTGTTGTTGGTTCCTTCGAGCGGTCCTGTGGAGA
>CAIJTL010000354.1 GCA_903823545.1 uncultured Planctomycetaceae bacterium | reverse complement strand
GCCTGCGACCGGGTCTTCATTTGGATTCGGATCGGCACGAAGGTTCTGTGCCAAATAGTCCAGAGCGGCCGGAACGCTACGTGCAACGATCGCACTAACTGCGGTCATCAGCACACCAGCTAACATCCCTTTTGTTTCAGCCCAAAGATTCGATTGCGATGCCGCATCTCGAGTTGCTTCAGTTGAGTGGCGGCCATTTTCGTGATTCGATATTCCGATGGACTCTGATGTCTGGGGATCGTTTCTGCGTCCCTCGTCTGGGACTCTTATGGAAGCATCCAAGATTTCGCGTGCCAAATAACCAATCACAAATGAACCGCCCAAGGTCAACCATGGATGTTTTCGAACTTGAAGTGGTAGATCGAATGCATTGCTGACTGACTGCACGCTTTCATGAACGGACTCTGTGACATTCGAAAATGTTTCTTGGACAGACGCGACAGTTTCACTCACTGCGGTGCTGGTTGAGAGCACTGCATCGGAGACTTGGTTCTCCAAAGTATCTAGCTTCTCCCAAAGTTGAGACTTCGTTGTTTCGATTTGTTGGCGAATCGCTTCCGGAGAGTCGATCATCGGGAATGCTCCTGGAAATCATCGCTCACAGAACAGCGACGTGAGTCAATGGATCGCAACTGCTGTCGACCAACATAGGCCACGGTGCTTCCGCTGACGGCAAGCGCTAAGGCGACAATCCCGTAGCACCCCCACAGTGGCAATGATGCAGGATCGCTTCCAGAAGAAGAGGCCAACCAATGCATCAGGTGAGACACGGTGAGACACAGAACAATCGCCGCAAGAAAGAGTACCGCCACACCCAGTCCAACAACGGCTGCAGCGGAGGCTCGCAATCGAAACTCGACCTCAATCTCTCGTCGCGTCAGGTGAAACTGCTGTTCGACAAGTTGCTGGAGATCGTCGAGGATGCCACTCACCAGCGATGCGGCCGTCTGCTCCGGCGGAGATTCGAGTTCGATTGCCATGAATTAGCTCCTCAGTTTGCGAGCGGCAAACCAACCTAAGCCCACGGCAATCAGAACCGCAGGTATTGGGTTTCGTCGAATCAAATGGGCAACGTCTTCGGTCATCCCACTCAGCTTGGCGCCTTCGAGGTATTCCCCGCTGTCTTTCACTGTCTTGGCAACTGCTTGAGATGCTGTCCCCAGCATTCCGTTGTGAGGAGTGTTCTTGCTGATTCGGTCTCCAAGCCCCTGGATTCCGATACCAGCATTGGCCACCAAGTCGTCTGCTTTACGACTGACATCACTGACCGCTTGGCTGGCCATTGTGCCAACCGCGCAACCAGCTTGACTGGCCATTTCTCCCACAGAGTTTGCAGCGTCACAAGCTTTGTTTGTGGCTTGATTCCATTCTTCTTTGACGCTGGAAGCTAAACTTGAACTCGTCATGACTGGACTCCTTGAAGATTCGTTTTCGTTTTGAACATCCAAAGAACGCGACAGGCGTCCGTTGGAAAGAGTTGATTTACGGCGTCGTGGCTGGTGGATTGTCGCCCGACTTCTTGACTTCTTTTTCGATCGTAATCGTCGTTGTTCCACCCGGAGTTGCGATTTTCGTTTCCTGCTTGGTCGATGACTTGGTCGCCTCACCGCACCCGACCATGCCAACCGAGGCAGCGCTGATAATCAGTGTTACTGCAATTAATTTATTCATCTGAAATACTTTCGTTATTAGCTCACGGCCAAGTGCTCCAACATCGACGAGATGCTCTTACTGCCGCGAAAAGAACGTGCTTTGCGAAATCAACCGCACTGCTGCGGTGGAGCCAAATCGAGTAACGCGACGTTTGGAACTTGCACATTCAGAGCCGTTGCTAAAGCGATTTGATGATCCTGTTCCTGAACGAGGATGTCTCGGATTTGTTCGGCGATTGCGAACTCACCCAAGGCTTCACATTGACGGACTCGTTGCCGATAACGAGCGATCGTTAGGTTTTCGTTCTCTAAATCAAATCGCAACATCTCTTCTGGTTTCGACGAAGTCTGAACGGGCTTGACCGTCGCCAGCGGCATCCCCCCCAGATAGTCGATTTGCCCCGCGATGATGATGGCATGCGAGAGTTCCTCTGCCGCGTGTAACTCCAATTCGGCGGCAATATTCATGTACTGCGCACCTTTCAGAACTTGCGAATAAATCACGTAGGAGATAATTGCTTGGTATTCCCCCGCGAGGTCTTCATTAAGAAGCCCGACGAGGTCTTCGCGAGTCACTGCCGGGACCTCATGGGAGCCGTGTGTCGTTTCAATCATCTCTGTATTCCTTTGCGAAGAAGAGGGTACTTGGCCCATCCATTGCTCAATGCAGGTTTAAGCAAAAGTCATTTGAGAGACGGCTTTGACGTTGATGACAATCTCGGCAAGTTGAGTCAGTTTCCTGTCCGCCTCAGCCACTTCATCCAGGGTTTCTTGCAGCAGGTCTGCCGCTTCTTCGTAGCCCAGTAGTCGTGCATAGGTTCGCATGCATCCATATCGGGCCATTTCGTAGTGGTCGATTTGCTGTACTGCCGCAATGAGTGCCACATCCATGACGTGCGGGTTGCAGTATCTGACGACAACCTCTTTGCTATCTTCAATCAGTGCTTCCATTGGCTCACATGTCGTCCCGTTTGATCTCAAGCCAAGCATCGCAAATATCTGATCCAACCGGTCGATGTGCTCTTGAGTTTCATCAGTGTGTTCCAGGAATGCGCAAGCCAATTGAGGGCTTGTTGCGACTTTCGCCAACCTCGGAAGAACTTTGAGAAGTTGGCACTCTGCCGCGTGGAGTGATCCAAGTTCATCGACATAGATGTCAAGCAAAGTGTCAGTTGCCATGTGGTAGTACTCTTTCATTTGTCGCCACTCGGAAGTTCATTTTCCGAGTGAACTCAACTG
>CAIJTL010000353.1 GCA_903823545.1 uncultured Planctomycetaceae bacterium | reverse complement strand
GGCTTGGAGTCCTTCAAGAAGTTCCCGAAGAACGTGCCGTGGTCGTTCGCCATTCAAGCTCGCGGCCATCACGACACCGAGAAAATCGACCACGACACCAAGTTCTGGTTAGAGAAGCATGTGCTTGGCAAAGACATCAATTGGCCCGAGCAGCCTCGCTCGGCAATTCGGTTGGATGCCGGCGGCGTGCCCGAGCTTGTCGTCACTCCGCGTTCGCCGGAGAAGGTTCGCAAGGTCGAGATGTTCTACGCGCTCAAGAACCCGGTCAGCTTCACGCGGTCGTGGCGAGATGTGACGAGTACTCAACGCGGCGAGCAGTGGGTCGGCAAGCTGCCGGTACTCAATGTCGACGACTACGTCTTCGCGTTTGCGAACATCACTTACGACTCGACCATCGTGCGTTCGACGGACTTCAATGCCGCGATCCCCTCGAAGCTGGGCAACGCGAAGGCGACCGACAAACCATCCGACAATCTTTCGAGCAACGGCTACGACGGCTGGACCAACATCGCCGAACTCGAAGGCCGCCAGGGCATCAAAGGCTTCCGCTCGACGAACAACCAACGAGGCTCTGGCACCGAGCAACTCAGCGATCCCAAGTGGCGTGCTCCAGAGAAGAGTTCGTTGAGCTTCAAGTTCTATTGCACCGAACCTCAAACGATCGTGCTGACCGCCGCTGACCACAACTCGGTCGAGCTTGAGATCACCGCTTCCGACAACTGGCAAGAAATGCGGATCGCCCCCGAGCGACTCATCAACCGCTTCAGCAAAAGCCCATGACCGACTGGTCGAGCGTCGGCAAGATCCACTTCCTACCCAAACCCGGCTCGGATCTCACGAAGATCATCTTCGCCGACTTCAAATGGGTGCCCGGTACGACCAAATGATGTTGGTCGCCGAACGGAAGATCATTTTTCGATGCTGCACTCTGACCATGTCGCCCAGAGCAAACGAATTCTTCACGCTACGAGAGATGTTCGCTGTCACTAACCCGAAGCGTCCGTTTTTGAAGTTGCGCTGTTTCTTGAGTCGCGAAGCGACGCCAGCGGATAGCTGCGGGTGTCAGCCCGCAGATCGATGTTTGATTTTCTCGATGAGCCGCGTAGCGGCAGCAGCAAGCAGCAAGTTGTTGACACACAGAATGCTATCGCCGCTTCGCGGCTCAATGCGAATGCGATCCCGGTTTCCGTGGGCTAACGCCCACGGCTATGTTCCACCGTCGCTTCGCGACTCAAGAAACTGCTCAACGCCAAAAAGCGTCAGCGAGGGTTAGTCTGCCGAACAGCCTTCGCAGTTTGAAACGCTGGCATGCCCTGCGATGTCGTGGGAAGATCGCAAAACGACCGATAATCGAATCTAATCATTGGCCACGACAACACCGCCCACCAGATTGAAGAACAGATGATCCAAGCATGACCGACGCCCCCACTTCAGTCCTCTCCCGCGCTGACACACGCTGGAAAGACGGCGATAATGTACGGGGGAGGTCGTTGCTGCTGAGTACAAGCTCGTCGTCCTTGTCCTGCTATTCCTCAAATAATTCTCCGACAGCTTTCAGTCGTGGCGGGAGTTTCTGCAATGGTCGCGTCGTTCCCGATGCGATCGCCGCATGACTCAGTAGTTCCAACGAAGTATGTTCAAGCCCAGTGCCCCTATTCAAAAAAAAACGCATGAGCGCACCGTCCGCAAACACGTTCTCTGACCTCTCCCAATGGCTCTCCAAACAGCCGCGTTGGCTGAAACTCGCTGCCGCCGATACTTTGGCCGGGAAGCGTCTAGGGAACGAAGAGATCGATGCCTATGCAATGCTCGCGCGGTCTGAGTCCTCCGGAACGCTAGCGGATCCGGAGCGTCCACTTCCGCTTGAATCTCTTGGGGAACACACGGGTGCAACGGTCTCGTTGGTCGCCATGTCCGAGGTGTCGGGCGTCGGTCAGCTCAAACCGCGAAAGCCACTGCAGTTCGGCGCGGATAAAATCGTCGTTGTCTTTGGCTCGAATGGATCCGGGAAATCGAGCTACGTCCGGATTCTGAAACATGCCTGTGGGGCGCGACAGGCGGGAAAAGTCCATCCAAACGTTTTCAACGGAGCAACGGAGCCTCAAACGTGCGAGATCGCGTTTCGCACCGATGCAGGTGAGCAAATCTGATTCATCCGACTAAAGCGTACTTGGCTTCGTGGAGCGCATAGATTTTGAGTTTGAAGAATTCTTGGTCGCGGAATC
>CAIJTL010000352.1 GCA_903823545.1 uncultured Planctomycetaceae bacterium | reverse complement strand
CGCGAGGCAAGGTGTGCCGACTGGTGACGTCGCGAAGCAGATCATTGCGGACCTCGATCCGATTTATCCCGCTAAGAGTGAATCGGTGAATCGCGAGTTGGCTCAAATCATGGTGGCCCTGAATGCCCCAACTGCCGTCGCCAAAACCGTTGGACTGCTCAAGGCAGCGACGACTCAAGAAGAGCAAGTCACCTACGCGATGGCATTGAGGAATATGAAATCGGGATGGAATGTCGATCTTCGTCGAACCTATTTGCTGTGGTGGAACACAGGCCGCTCGACCGAGCATCCTGCTCACGTCGTGAAATGGTTTGAAGACGCTGGCATTCGATTCAACAACGGTGCGAGCTTTGCCAACTTCATGTCACACGCGCACGAAGAGGCAAAGTTCACGATGTCTCCGGAAGAAATCCTTGCGCTCAACGATGTCTTGACGGCGTACAGTGCCGCTCAGGTTCGCAAGCCGCTGACGCCGAAGGGGCCGCCACGCAAGGTGGTGCAAGAATGGAAGACGTCTGACTTACAACCGCTGTTGGCCGACGTCAGCAAGGGACGAAACTTTGCCCGTGGTCGCGATCTGTTTATCGAGGCTCAATGCGCTGCCTGCCATCGCTATGGCGACCAAGGCGGCATGATCGGCCCGGACCTCACCGCTGTTTCGACTCGGTTCAAGCGACAAGACATCTTGGAAGCTTCAACGGAGCCATCCAAAGTTCTCTCTGAGCAGTACATGAATACGGCCATTGAGACGACCGCAGGCAAAGTCGTCGTTGGGCGAATCGTTGAAGAGACTCCTGAGAAGATCGTCCTGCGTCCTAATCCGTTGGAGCCAGACTCGGTAGTGACCGTCAAGAAATCTGAGATCGAAGCTCGGTCGCTCTCCAAGATTTCGCCGATGCCTGCGGGTCTGCTCAACACTTTGACCAAAGAAGAGATTCTCGACTTGATGGCCTATCTGGAATCGTTAGGCGATCCAAAGCACCCGAACTTCAGCAGCAAGTAGTCGAGTCTCGTCTTTGGCACTCATGGTCGAACTGCTTGATACTGACGGGGCCGTAGTTCGGGGCTCCAGGCCCGAACGAACGGCCCTGGAGAGCCGTTCTACCTCGTCATTTCAAGCTGTTCGATTACTCGTAGGTCAAGGACATTGAACGATGAAATACGACTTCACACTGCTCGTTGCGTTTGCGTTGAGCCTCTTGGGGGCCATCGACATTGTGTCGCTTGCTGCAGAGAGCGATGTACGCCGCGAGTTGAGTGGGCTGCAACGAGTGGGTGCCGGGACTGTTACAGGCTCGGTAGCGGCGGTGGTCGTGCCTGGTGAATTGCCGTTGCTACATACGACTCAGCTTTTACCGATCGGTAAGAGCAACGAGTTGATCGGCAAGGACGACGCCGCCGCGCAGAGTGCGGCGGTGGTGCAGCAACTCAAGGATGTACTGAAGTCGCAGAACGTCACGCTCGACAAGGTCGTGAAGCTGAATCTCGCGGCGAAGAATTTGGCTTCGCTGGAGTCGCTAAAGCAGGCTTTGTCGGCGACGTTTGGCGAACAAGGGCCGGCGGTCAGTGTGGTCATCAGCGATCTCAGCCATGTCGACGCACTCGTGGCGATGGATGCTGTCGTGGCGTTGTCGGAGGGGAGTCATTCGCGCGTCGCGTTCAGCAGAGTGACTGAACTACCTCAGGGCGATCACCATATCGGCATCTTGCCGCCGGGGCAGCGAGTCTACATCTCGGGACAAGCTGAGCCGGGTGAGTTGCTCGAGGCGACTCGCAAGACGATGGACAGCCTGAACAAGACACTCGAATCGTTGAACCTCACCAAATCGGCGATTGTGCAAGTAAAGGCGTTCGTTAATCCGATGTCGCGAGCCAGTGAAGTCCATCGCGAGATATCGTCGTTCTTCGACAAGCTGCCTGTGCCGCCGATTGTCACCATCGACTGGAAGTTTGAGACGCCGATCGAGATTGAAATCATCGCCTGGGGAGGAGCTGAACGACCGGGCGAGCCGCTCGATCACATCACTCCTTCGTTCATGAAGTCGTCTCCAGTCTTCAGTCGCATCGTCCGCATCAACAATGGGCCGAGCATTTACATCGGCGGCTTGCATGGAACAGCAGGAGCAATGCCGGAAGATCAAATCAAGAACATCTTCACTCAGATGGAGCAGACATTGACCGCGACCGGCAGCGACTTCCGGCATCTGGTCAAAGCGACGTACCTCTGCACCGAGCCGACAACGATCAAAGCACTCGGAGCGCTGCGGCCCAATTACTACGACGCCAAGCGGCCTCCAGCTGCGTCGCTTTCGAAGATCAACCACACAGGCAAAGCGGACACGACCATCACGCTCGACATGATCGCAGTCCCGAAGCCGACGCCCGAGAGCCTCATCCCCAAGCTGCCCGACACCAACGGCAGTGTGATGATCGACGCTCAAGAATGGCCGCAGAAACCGGGGCCGCGGAAGGTGCAGATCTGGGTTCACTATCCCGAACGCAGTCGGCTTTCGAGCGTGAATGCTCAAACTGGAATCATGCTGTCTCTGCATAACTGGGGCGGCAGTTACAACGTCGGGACCGCCGATCCCAACACGTTGGCTCAGCGCTACAACGTCGTTGCGGTTTGCGTTGACTACTTGCAGAGCGGCGCTCAAGCGTCGATCCGCGATCCAGAGCCTTATGACTACGGCTACCTGCAAGCACTCGACGTGCTGCGAGCGTTGCACTTCGTCATGTCCGAACTGAAGGCCAAGAACATTCCGTTCGATACCAGTCGCATCTTCTCGACGGGTGGGTCCGGCGGCGGCAACGTGTCGTTGATGGCCAACAAGCTCGCGCCGCGGACGTTCGCGGGGATCATTGATCTCTGCGGCATGCCTAAGCTGACCGACATCGTCGCCTACAACTTGCCCGGCAGCATGGGCCTCGATGCGCGATACAGCCAAGACGCCGCGAGCCCAAACTTCCTCAACCCCGATGCTCAAGAGATTCGCTTCGCTGGCCATCCCGAGCATCTGCGGCTCATGAAGAGTTGGGGCACGTCGAGCAAGGTCATCGTCGTGCATGGCGTCGACGACAAGCTGTTCGTCAACGAGGTCCATGAACTCGTCGACAACATGAAAACTGCGGGACTCGACGTTGAACCGCACTTCATCACCAAGGAGCAAGTCGACGGCAAGGTCTTCACCACCACAGGCCACGCTCTCGGTAATCGCACGCTGATCGTGCAACAAGTCGCCGACAAGTACTTGCTCCCCAACAGCCCCACTGCCCTGCACCGCGCGGGGCCAACCGACTTTGATCGCCGCGATCAATCAGTCCGGTATCCGACGAAGAACGGCGTTTGGGTTATTTCGTATGAAGTGGGTTATCCAGTCGGTAGGTTTGAAGCAAATCGCTAGGAGTTTGTCTTCGTAACGAATTTCCGTGAGTTCTGATTGGCATTTCGGGCAGGATCGTGGGGTGGCTGTGGGGATTAGGTCAGGGCGGCTCGCCAGAGTTTGAGGAGGTTGTGGGTCAGGCAGACGAGTTGCCATTCGGCGTTCATCTTCTGAAGTCCTCGCAGGGAGAATTGGCGGAAGCCGATCGCTTGTTTGATTTGCCCGAAGACCGGTTCGATTTGTCCTTTTCGCTTCTGGTAGATCTTGCGGCCCTGTTTGGTTCGCAGCGTGCGGGCCATACGCTGCGTGGGGCTGAGCCATTGGGGGATGCGGCCGCGAGGGACCGGCGGCAGCTCTTCGTGGTGTTTGAGTCGCTGCGTCGCGATGTACGGAGTCATGTCGCGTGAGCGGACGTCGCTCGCGTTGGCGTCGCTATAGTAGCCCGCGTCGGCGACGAAGTCTTGTGGGCGATCGGTGATGTCGGCGGCGGCGAAGCTGTCTTCCAGCGTGTCCAGCAGCGGCGTGACTTGTT
>CAIJTL010000351.1 GCA_903823545.1 uncultured Planctomycetaceae bacterium | reverse complement strand
CAATACGTCAAAACAAATTGCATAAAGCTCGCCAAAAAGCCGCGTGGCCCGCTGCCGACACGGCTGTAGAGATCATCGAAACCGGGGCCGGGAATCAGTCCCGAAATACCGGCGACGATGATCGCGTTGTTGTTAAGAAACGGTCGGTATTCGACGCCCGCGCTCAAGTCTGCACCGATACGACGCCTGACATTCTCTTGAAAGATGTAACGCTCAAGAACCTGCGTTTGGTCGAACCACAAAAAGTTGACGTTGTTGATCGACTTGAGCTTCGGAGTGAGGTCGAAGTCCACGCCGAGGTTAAAGAGGTGCAGGCCGGGGTTCACGAAGTGTGATTGCCCCTGAAAGTTGCTTGATCGCAAATCAGGAACGAGGCTCATGCGGTTCTTCAAATTCACGCCGAAGAGGCCGATCGTCTGCCGTTGCCAATAACTGAACTGGCCACCCGCGAAGTTCGGGTTGTCGAAGATCGAATCGAAACCGGTCGCGTGATCATCGTTGATGTTCTTGTCACCGGACGCAAAGAAGTACGACGCTCGGAATCGTGCCCAGTCGCGGTCGTAGGAGAGTTCGATCGCTCCCATCAGCGCGTTGATATCAACCTTTTGTCCCGCGAGCGGACTGAGTTGATCGCGACCCAGCACCCAATACAGCGCGTTACTGACATTGAATCGCTCGATATGCCCGTCGCCCGCCCAGCCGAGGTAATACGCATCGAGCCGATGCGGTTGAAACACGCCGACTGGATCAGGCCGCACAAGAAAGCCGTTGTCGTCAAACTTTGTGGTCGCGTGATCGCGGTTGTAATGAAAGCTGAAGTTCGTCGTGTAACCGGGGACGAGAAAGTCTTGCCGGAAGTAATTCATGATGAACGTGTTTTGATTTCGGTCATCGAAAGTATTGAGCAAACTATTTGTGTTCTTCTCGGTCTGATCGAACAAGATCATGTTGAACTGATCGCGGTTGCAAAAGTTGGTACCGAAGAGTCGTACCGCTCGGTTCGTATCGCTGAAAACAAAGCCGCGAAAATCGCTGACGAAGAATTGCGAACCACCACGCACAGAGACGAAGTCGTAGTAGGGACTCGTGTCTGCGAGCTTCGCTTCAGCAAACCATTCTTCCAGCGCGAAGTCTTGCCGATACCGCGTCTTCCCCGCTTGGACGTTCGGGTTCACGATCACCAGTTCGTTCACGTCGAGATAGTTGAGATTAAAGATCGGAGTGATCTTGAGCCGCCAGTCAGCCGGCTTAAACGCGCCGTCGCCATGAACAAGATCGAATGACGTGATGAAGTTTTGCGAGACGAAAAACTGATTCGGATCCCCAAAGAATTCTTCTTGGTTCGGCCCGCCGGTACTTTCAAACGGCGAGGTCGGAGTCGGCACTTGTCGCCCTTCGAGAATCGTCAGGTTCGTGGCCGTCACCGTTAAAAACGTGTGCTGACCAACGATCGGGTAATCCCCTTTCAGCACGTTTTGGTTGTACGGATCGAGGATGTTGCCGAATTCATAAGGCGCGTCTTCATGTGGAGGCTGACCTTTGCCATAGCGGTCCCACTTTGGGAAGCCGGTTCGCCAGCGATCTTCCATCGGGACGAAGTGACTCGATTCTTGCGACTCACTCGGGAGCACGCTGGATGAGCCAGCGTAACCCAACGTCGCATCAATCGGTTGAGTGAGTAATTCGCTGGGCTCCCACGGTGCCTCGGGCAAAACAAGCGGATCAGTCTCCGAGAAAGTTCGTTCAAGTGGTCGGCGAAGCACGGGAGGTTGAATGAGCGGTGTTGACTCAGCCTCTTCGTCTTCCTCAACGAATAATTCTTCTTCGGGCGACGGCGGGAGATTCGGTGCGCGTGGCAATGAAATTGGTTTGACCGAATCGCCATTGGCTTCTGCACGACGAGCACTCGGAACTGCAGCATCGACCGACTCCACAAGCACGTCGTTGGTGTCGGGGCGAGTCTGCTCAATTTCGGGATCAGCGTCCTCGACTGCTGAGTCACTGTCATCAAGAATATCAAACAGCGGTTGCTCTTCTTCGGACTCAAATTCCACAAGGATAATCTGGTTGTTCAGAAGCAGCGGCAAATCAGCGGAAAGCAAAACGGAACCCAAAAGCGTAAATGACACCGTCACGCACAACACGATCTGGTGGATAGATCGAGAATCTCCAGGCGCAGCGCGAACGCCGACCGATCGACGGGAATTGTCGACCGACCGTAGCGGCAATCTGGAT
>CAIJTL010000350.1 GCA_903823545.1 uncultured Planctomycetaceae bacterium | reverse complement strand
ACGTCACCGTCACGGAAGGAACGGGAAGCTCGGTCAGCGCGATGTTCCGAGTGACCTTGTCGGCAGCCAGCATTCTGCCGATCACCGTGAGATACGCGACCGCCAACGGAACGGCGACCGTCGGCAGTGACTTCACGACGGCGAGTGGGACGCTGACCTTCTCTCCCGGTCAGACCAGCAAGACTTTCACGGTGTTAGTGACGGGAGACTCGTTGGACGAAGCCCAAGAAACATTCTTCGTCAACTTGAGCACTCCCACCAATGCCCTGATCTTCGATGGTCAAGGTCAAGGAGCCATCACGGACAACGACAACGCGCCCGCACTTTCCATCAACAAAGTGAGTGTGACCGAGAGAACAGGAAGTCCCGTCAATGCGGTTTTCACGGTGAAGCTGTCGGCCAAGAGTGGGTTGCCAATCACCGTCCACTATGCCACGGCCAATCGCACGGCGGTCGCCCCCAATGACTTCGACGCCACCAGCGGGACCGTCACTTTCGCTCCGGGAGATCTGAGCAAGACGATCACGGTACCAGTGACGGGAGACTCACTGGACGAAGCGAACGAAATTTTTCTGTTGAACCTCAGCGATGCGAACAACGCCACGATCAGTGTCAGCCAAGGGCAAGGGACGATTACAGACAACGATCCAAAGCCGTCGCTGTCCGTCAATGATGTGACTGTGACCGAAGGAACTGGCAGCGTTGTCGAAGCGGAATTCACCGTGAGGTTGTCCGCTGTGAGCGGACTCCCTGTGTCTGTGAAGTACGCGACCGCCAATAATACCGCCGTGGCTCTCGCCGATTTCGCTTCGACCAGCGGTCACTTGCTGAACTTTGCACCCGGCGAAACGATCAAGACGTTTCGCATCGCCGTGGCCGGTGATGCTCGCGATGAAATGAACGAAACATTTTTCATTAATCTGAGTGCGGCCTCAAATGCCATGATCGCCGACAGCCGAGGGATCGGCACGATTCTGGATGATGACGCCACGCCGACATTGTCCATCAACGACGTGACCGTCACAGAAGGAACCGGTCTCACGGTCAACGCGATCTTCACGATGACATTGTCCGCCGCCAGCAATCTGTCGGTGTCGTTCACCTACGCCACGGCCAACGGCACCGCCCTGAGTTCGCGTGACTACACCGCCTCCAGCCGTACCTTGACCTTCGCTCCGGGAGAAACCACGAAGACAATCAGTGTCCCGATCCTCGGTGATTCGGTGAAGGAGTCGAGCGAATCGCTGTTCCTGAATCTGACCAACGCCGTCAACGCCCTCTTCACGGACAGCCAAGGTCTGGGGACGATTTTGGACAACGATTAATCGCAGGGGCCAGGTCTTCAAATTGCATTTTGGGCCTCCCGAATTGATGTGCGACTCTGTTTGGAATGGCGACGTGTGATAAAAGTTAGGAGTGGATTGCGGGGCCAAAAATGAAATTCGAAGACCTGACCCCGGATACTACCAGTTGAAATTCCTCACCGTGTCTCAGTGCCTCCGTGGTGATTTTCATCTCTCCCGTTCCACCGACACTCGCTTCCCAATCGCTTGCGGGGATGCTTAACTCTCCTCGCTGTCAGTTCTTCGTGAAGTCGGATATCGAGCAGGGAGCGAAATCACTTTATGTCGGGTAGCAAGCGAACCGGCAAAGCGTCGTCGGACGATCCAGCGACTCCATCCACGGAGATCGCGCGAGGTCCTTCCGAAACCGTCAGCACAGCGAATCCAGCCGCAGTCGCCGTTGGTTCTCAAGCCACTGCGCTGCAAGAAATTCTTGGTTACCTGAACTTCTCCGGCGGCAAACCGGACGTGAAGTTCCAAGATCGCCTTAACCGCTGTCATCCCGATTGGGGCGCAGAGAAACCGTGGGAGACTCTACACGCTCAGTTGCTCACGCGATTACAAGAATTGGAACTGTCATCTGCCGCTTTTAGCGATTCAGCACAGGCACGCGCGGTATTGCAGCTAACGTTCAATCAACTCTGGCCCGCGTATCGCCAACATCACGCGGACTTGCTGTTTCATTTAAGCGATCAGGATTTTCAACAGCCGATGTTTTTGGCTCGACTGTTTGAGGCCGTGCTCGCTCAAGGTTCTCCTTGGGAAGAGACCGAGCGAATCGTTCAAGGCTCGCTCGAATTTCTAAATGACTTCGTTGGATTCCGCCCGGTCGCCGTGCTGGAAAACAACACAAAAATGGAGCCGTATCCACGCGAACGCTTTCGCCCCGTGCCGATTTACATTCGCGGTGTCGGACCGGGCAAAGGCCCCTATGCCGAATTGATCGCCAAGACGATCGAACTATTTCAGGGCGTTCCAGCAAACCTCTTGCAGAACGCTCACTTCGATCCGAACCACATGGACGAGATCGCCTGCGACGTTCGGGCTCACGACCACAACCATCCGGTTTACAAGCGGACGAACTACATGTTCGGTGAGTGGGACCCACACTTCATCGACAACAAAGGCTACTTCCGTCGGTTCATCCTGCGAAAAATTATTCTCGACTCATTGCTGCACTGGATCGCCGAACAAACAGAGCAATCACCTGAAGAGTCTCTCTTCGATGCCGCGTCGGTCTTATGCGGCACAATGCTGATGGCATCTGCAATCAGCGGCGCGGGACCAGAAACTCACGACTCATCCGTCACATTGACGTCGCTACTCCCGAAAGTCGCTCGCCAGCGCGACGCGTTTTATGAACGACTGCTCGAAGACGCGAAGGGAGAACGTGCGCAACGGCTCGCTGCCGCCGCAAAGAAGACACAGCAACCGTTTGGTCATGTTCGGCAATCGCTCAATTTGTATTTGGCGAACTACGGCTCGCGACAAATTCAATATCGACATCTCGCGCAGCTCTACGCGCAACTGGGACGACCAGATGCGGCTCGCGCGACAGCGGCGGTAATTCCGTCTGTCGCCGCGAGATTCTCCAGCGAAATTCACTGGCGGATCACTGCCGCGCATCGGCATCTCAGTTCTGGACAACTCTTGTCCGCAGTGTCATTGATCGCGGAAATCGAAGATCACTTCAAACGCGGAATCGAATGCGGCGCGTTTCCTGATCCGTGGAACATTCTCGGCTTCCAGGGCCAGTTTCCGCTGTTCTCGTCGCGTGAAGACAGCATTCCCGATCAACGACTCGAAGAATTATTGACGATCGTCGAGCAATACTTGTCGGTCTACTCACGAGCCTTGAGCGAATCGGCGGCACAAGGAGATCGCGAACTCACGCGGCGACTGGGGGAATGCTTTCACACGTTCGCGGAGTACTGGGATCAGTTCGCCAGTGTGACCGTCGAAGACATGCCGCACGTCGCGGGAATTGAAAGCTGGGAATCTGCAACCCACGTTGCGGACGTGATGGCCGAATGGCGAGCCGCAGGTGAAGCGGCGGGCGATGTCAGCTTCTGGCGTCGACACATCGATCGTTTCACTTCGGCAAAGTCCTACGCGCTCGTCGTCAAAGCGTTGCTCGAAAAACAAGATTTCGTCGCCGCTATGGCGCTCCTGATGCAATGGCTCAGTCAAAACGAAGAAGTCGGCATCGAATCGGGAGGGCACTCGCTGACTCTGCTGCTCACCGAATGGATGATGCGAGTGACCGAAGCTCCCGAGGGTGCTGCTGTCCCAGACCAATGGCCGCTGATTCGGCGTCTGTTTGCTTATCTCGAAGTCAACGCCGGCGATTTTTGGACGGTTCCAAGCTTAGACAACTTGGCAGACATTGCACCCAAACAAAAGAAGAAGCCGAAAGGAAATAAGGATCCACACGACGAGGAATCGCTCGAAAACGACCTGTTCGCGGAAGACGACGATGAGGGTGGATTGCTCGACGGAGAAGAAGAAGACGACGAGGACGATGAAGACGCCCTCTTCCGCAGTGCGTATGAAGACGTGACATTCCGCGACAGCGCGGACGACGGAGTCAGCGGCGAATTGATGGAAGAAGGAGGTTCTTCAAACCCGACCGAGTTGGAATACTTCAGCAAGTATCTTGAGCCGCAACTCAAGTTCTTAGTCACGCTGGCACAACTGTGGCAAATGGCCGTCGGCTACTTGATGCGAAATCCGCCGGCAGGTTTGGAACGAGCCCCGAAAGAAGCGCGGCGTCCAGACATAGAAGACCCGCAAGCGATTATCTCTGGCTGGCTGAAGCATCTCGGCGAGATGCAAAACGGCTTGCGAAAACTGATGGGAACGTTGTGGGATTTTGAGATCGCAACGCCATCCGGCGATCACGACTCGAACGTCGAATACGACATGCAGCTTCAGACGAAGCTTTACATGGTGCAGACCGTCATCGCAGCCCAGCTCGCATGCCGAATCGCGGAGCGAGGGCTCAGTTGCTTCCTTCCCGGCAGCGACAGCCGCAAGAAATCGAAAGCCGCTTCCGAAGATTTGCACATGACCGCGCTGTATCGCAGCGTCCTGCGAGGTGATGTGGATGAAGTTCGTACAACGCTGCCCGGCTTGCTGACGACGCTCGCTCGCAAGCCGCTGCTCTACGTCCCGCTGGATGTCGGCGGCCATCCAAAGCAAGTCCTCACGGCAAGACTGTTGCAATCAGACATTCGCTTTTTGCTCACGCAACTCCCTCGCCTCGGCCTCATGAAAGAATGCTGGCATTTGCTCCGAACCGCGCATCGGATGGAAAAGGCATCGCGTCCCGGTGAGATGGCGGTCACGGAATTCGATCGCCTCTTCCGCACCGCCGTGCGTTCAACAATCGAGTCGCTCTTGCGATCGGCCGCAAGCTGGGAGGAGGGCAAGTTCCCACAGGAGACGCTGGTCGAACTGTTGCACAACTTGCTGAAGCCGTTCGTCGAAGAATGGGTCTCACACAGCCAGACGATGCGACTCTCTGCCGTTGAAAGCATGAAGCGTGACAACGTCTGGAATGAAGTCCGTGAGTTTGTCACCAAGTATGGAGCGGAACTGTTCCACGCGAAGATGCTGACGCTCGGCAACGTGCGAGCAATCCTTCACAACGGCATTCCGTGGTTTCTCAACTTCCTCGCTGAGTCGGCGGACCCTCTGCGCCCGATCCCGTTGCTCGAAGATTTGGAACAGCGCGTCATCGAGACCGAGCAAGTCGTGCATGTGCTCGAACTGATCTACACAACGGTCGTCGATAAGTTCGATCGCTTCCTCGAATACAACACCACGACGACGCAGTCCGATTACGGCGAGAAGTTTTTCTATCTGCTCGACTTCTTGCGTGTCGAAGCTGACTACGATCGTGATGCTTGGAATTTCACGCCGCTGAATTTGACGCACCAAGTTCTTTGCCAATGGAACTTGCCCAACGCAGTCGATGCGTGGGAGCGAACATTTGAAAAACGTGCTCGCGAAACAGCGACCACTCACCTCCGTCGGCTACACGCCATCGAACGCAAATACGGCATGAGACTCCCGGCCGTCAGCGATCGGCTAAACGAGCACTTCACGAAACCGCTCTCAGTCAATCGTATGTTGGCGTTGCTGCCGCAGGTGGTGGAAGACGCGAAAGCGCAACGCGCGAACTCGCCGTCGTTTGAACTCCTGCGTCGCGAAGTCGACGCCTACCTCGCCGACAGCACTGGCTCCGGAATTGAGCTGCCCGCTTGGATGCAAAACCTCGAACGCGAAGTCTCGCGACTGAATTTGCCCTCGTCCGCCAGTTCGCCAACAGAATCTGAGTTCAACGTCCCGACACGCACGATCGAGTTAGCAGACCTCACCAAACAACTCGACAACTGGCAGAACCTGACACCTCGCAACAAGCGAGGCACGAAGAAGAAGCCGCCGGAAACGACGTAGCACGCGCGCGACTCGTGAATACGTAGCCGTCACGCTCCGCGTGACGAGCCGAGTGGCAATTGACGGACTGTGGTGAAACCGGCTCGATGTGAGCGACCATCTCGTCACGCGGAACGTGACGGCTACGTAAAGCAGCTACGCCGCATGGCGAATCATCGCCTCTTGGACCTCGCCATCGCGCAACGTTAATCGGCGAGTCGCTCGCAATGCGGCGGCTGGGTCATGCGTCACCATGACAATGGTCCGGCCTTCGCGTACAAATTGATCGAACATCGCTAGCACGGCTTCGCGGCTATCGGGATCAAGGTTGCCAGTCGGCTCATCCGCCAGAATGACGCTCGGATTGTTCGCGAGCGTGCGTGCCAATGCGACTCGCTGCTGTTGGCCGGTACTCAGTTCGCTTGGTTTGTGGTCGAGTCGGTTTCCGAGGCCAACCTGTCCCAGCAGCGCCATCGCGCGTTCCTCTTGTTCCGCGTTCGCGACATCGTTCAAGAACAAAGGAACCTGCACGTTCTCCAGCGCCGTTAAGTAGGGAACGAGATTGAACGTCTGAAACACAAACCCAATCCGCTCGCGCCGCCGCTTCGTTCGTTCGGCAATCGGCAGGTCGTATAACGACTCCCCGTCAAACAAGACTTGCCCGCAGTCTGGCGACAACATCCCGCCAAGGATCGACAACAACGTCGTCTTCCCACTACCGCTCGGACCGACCACGGCAACGTACTCGCCTTGAGTGATCGCTAACGAACAGGCCTTGAAGGCAACGACTTCTTGTTCGCGTCGGCGATAAACCTTGGTGACCTCGTGAAGCTGAAACATGTTGAGTCTCTCGTGGCGCACGCGGCTCGCGTGCATTTTCTTAGCCTCTCTCTGACACGCAACACACGCGAACCGCATGTGCCACATCAAACCTCTTGAAAACAACTACAGGGATCGAGCTTGGCCGCCGAACGAGCGGGCCAGAGAGCGGCCAGTGTTGTCACTGCAAGTGCGGCCACGATCGCAATGCCCATCAAGCCAGGAAGCGGCTTCACACTCACTCCCGCCCATTGCGAACCGAGCACTTTCGCGACGATCAATCCCAAGACGCAGCCGCTCACAGCACCAACTATTCCGAGCAACCATGCCTTTAGCAGAAACATTCGCGCGACCAAGCTCGGTGTCGCTCCCAGCGCCATCAGCGTTCCAACTTCACGACGACGTTCGCGAACGTTCGACGAGATCGTGCTCGCTACGCTGGCTCCGCCAACGACCACCAGGATGCCCAGCACCAATAACGACATCTGGCTCATCAACCGATTGATACCCACTTGAGTTGAGACCACCTGCGAGATCGTCACGACTTTCGCGTCAGGCAGTAATTCGGCCAACGATGGGACAAGTTTTCCAGCGGCATCCTCGCAACACCCCATGACCTCGATCGCGTTCACGACTTCGCCGGAATTGGTCAGGCGCTGAACCGTGTGCAAGTGAGCGAAGACTCGCGAATCGTCAATGGTTCCCGTTCGGGGCAACACAGCAAGCACTTGCAGCTTCTCACCGAGCAACGTCAACGACTTCCCTGGTTTCAATCCTGAAAAGTCTGCGACGTCCGCTCCGATCACCGCTTCATTTCCCTTGAGTTGATCAATCGTCCGCTGCGACGCGAGCGTTTCCGGAGCGGCATCGTAAGTCTTCGGACCACACGCGGCTTTTTTGCAACCCTCATGTTTGTTGCTGAAGAGAGTCACCGTTTGCCACACCGCTTTCGCTTGGAACTCGGTCTGTGGCAGGATTCCCGTCAGCGTGACATCTCGATCACCGACCTTCGTCGAAACACATAACTTCGGCGAAAGCCGTTCTACACCCGGCAAGTTCGCCAACAAAATGCTTGCAACGTGTGACTCAGGCAGCGTCTGCTCGGTGAGGTCGGCAGAGTAGTAATCCTGAAGCGTCGAGTTCTTCGGCAGCACCAACACGTTCGCACCGAGCGACTGCAATTGCTGTCCGACTTCCCGTTCCGAGAACACTGTGACATGCCGGATCGCCACCAGCGCCGTCACGCCGAGCAAAATCGCCAACGTGCTCGTGAGCATCGCGGAGGGCCGCTCCCAGATCTCACGCCAGACGAGAGTCTTAAGGTTCATAGCTTCTCTCCTGGAGTGCTCCGGCTTGACGGAGCCTTCCATCTATACGGCGATTGAATCCCGATTTCAGCAATGATGTGATCGTGAATGGCAACTCTTGAAAGCCAATTTCACGCCCACACTTCTTGCCCTTTCACAGCGATCTTCCGCGTTGATCTCAGGGCGGTGTCGAGCCACCGCACTCCAGGATTAGCGGCTCGTTGGCGCGGGCTTTGTCGCTGTCCGCGGTGGCGGATTGGTCGAGGTCGGTGCCGCTTGATGATGTTTGCAGTTCGGGTCGTCACAGCATTTGCCCGCTTTCGCCAGCGCGGCAGCGATCTCATCCTTTGAGGCAATCGAGTCGAACTTGCCGACCAACACTCCCGGCGGCGCGAGCAACACCGTGTGCGTCGATTTCGTCTTTGGATCAAGCTGCATTTGCCCGAGGAATTTTCCCTCCTTCGGATCAGCCGCCTGCATCGAGACAGTTACCAATCGATCTTTGAAATGCGGGTCACTCTGAAAATCCTTGAGCGCCGCCGGAGCCGCACCTTTCGCAGAACCTTGAACGGTGACCAGCACGAGCTTGCCTGCTTGCAATGACTTCATCGCCACCATCATGGTCGGTGTGACGAACGCGTCATTGAGTGCTTCGACCGTCAGCTTCTGCGAAAAGATGCCTGTCATCGCGCCGTTCGGAGCGATCACCACCGTCATCGGCATTGGAGCACGACTGACATCGTACTTCGTGACCAAGGCCTGTTCGGCAGGCAGGCCAACCTGAGCCGATGCGACGACTGCTTGCTCGGCCTTATCAGCCAGCCCCGCCTTGATCGTCGCGGCCATCGCTTTGGTCGCCTCGTCGTTCTGCTTGAAGAACAGCAGAAACGTGTATTTCCCCTCTTCAGCCGCCTTATCAATCGTCTGCTGAGCCTTGCTTGCAGCAACCGAGGCAGGAGCGGTTGCTGGCGTCTCGCCAGCGTTCGCCAAAGTTGTGGCGCCTAAGGTCATCAACCCGGCCAACGTGTAACCGATAAATCGTGAAGGGGCAGACATGACGAATCCTTTCTTGAATCGAATCCATTCTGTGTGCATCAACCGATCAGCCATGATTGAGCAACACCGCACGTCATTCTTTCGGCGTTTTCAAAACCGAGTGTGAGCGGGGCTGAGTAATCCACGAACTTCGGCTCAAGAACGCAGAATCACCCTCAAGAGTTTGCCCAAGCTCCGCGACTTCGCAAAACGACTAGCGTCATGCCCGACGACTGTCGGGGCTAAAGCGTTGCGACTACAGCGATCACGGTCGAAATGGATTGGAAACCAGCACACCGTTGTAGGACTGGCCGTCATTGAGATCCTCGCTGAGAACCTCGCCGCATCCGTGGCGGGCTGCGGTGGCGATGATGAGCGAGTCCCAATAGCGAGTCTGGTACCTCCGGTGAATCGCGATGGCATCCGCGACGTCCTGTAATTCGACGGACACGACAGGCATCGCCGCGCGAAAAGCCAGGATTGCTCGCTCCGCCTCGTCAGTTGCGAGCAACTTTTTGCGAACGACCGTCGCGTGAAAGAATTCGCCCAGCACCTCCACCGAAAGCAAACCTGTCCCTTGCGACGAGCACTCGGCAATCAAGTCCAACGCCGTCTGTTGCTCACTGACGTCCGACGAATCGCAGGAATAGATGAGCACGTTGGTGTCGAGAAACCTCTTACCGCTCATAGAGTTCATCCCGGTTCGCCCAGGGTTTGCCACCCATCGGTCGGCTCAGTTGGCGGAGCGTTTCGATCAATTGATCGGTCGCGTTCTTCGTCGCGGCACGGTCATCGTTCGGCAGTTGAGCAAAGTATTGCCCCACCATCGCATCGACCGTGATTTTTTGCCGCTCGGCCGCGCGCTTCGCACGCTCAGCCAGTTTCGCATCGACTTGAAGAGTCAAAGCAACCATTTCCAAGCACCTCACTGGCTGGCCATTGATTCCGATCCCGAACTCAAGGCGATTCTATGGGACGCCACCGATTCAACGTTAATGACAACGCTGGAGCCGTCCGCTCATCGACGCCTGAATTGAGAATCTGTGATGACGCCGAATGCCATCACAATCCCATCGCCTTCGAGCGGCCACCACAAGCCAGAGGCTTGTCAGCAATGAGCCGGCGGTT
>CAIJTL010000349.1 GCA_903823545.1 uncultured Planctomycetaceae bacterium | reverse complement strand
GGATTGCGTCGTTTGAACAACGCTTAATTGCGGCGTCTGGTCGCTCTGAAAATGCCGCGACAACAGACACACATCGCAAGACGGACTTATCCCACGTTCTTTCCGATGCGAAACAAGCCGTTGAGGAGGCAAAGGAGCAGCAACGTCGAACGGCCGAATTGCAGACTGAAATCCGGCGACTGGAAAAGCAGCTCGCGAAGTACAACGACGAACTACAAAACCTCACTGCCCGTGAAACGACTGCCGCTGAAGAATGGCAAGCGGTGTTGAGCCGACTCAAGTTACCGACGACTTGGAATACCGAATTGGCTCGCGAGGTGATCGACAAGTTAAACGGAACGCGAGTTCGACTCGATGCACTTCCCGGCGAAGAGGCTCGCATCACTGCGATGCAGGCTCGTATCAACGAGTTCGATCAGCGAGTTCACGCTCTCTGCGCGGCACTCGATCCGCAATTGCTTCGCGATCCGCCAGAACTGTCGGTCGAAAAGTTGGCTGAGCAAGTTGAACGAGCGGTCGAAGCACAACGGGTACACGACGCACTATCGCAAAAGTTGGTCGCAGCTCGCGAACAACGGAAGTCGTTAAGCGAGCAACACCAAAAAGTTGACGGCGCACGATTGAGCCTGTTCGACATCGCCGGTGTAGCCAACGAACCGGAGTTCCTTGATGTCGTCATGCGGGCCGAAAAGATCGTTCGACTCGAAGCCGAGATCGAACAGCTTCAACGCGATGTCGCACTCATTCGCGCAAGCGATGATCGCGACGAGTTTGAAGCATCACTGGCTCGCAGTGAGCAATCGGTTCTCGAGGGGGAACTGCGTGATCTGGCCGAGCGACTTCGTCAGCAGGAACAAATCAAACGAGAAGCGGACGAAGCGGTCGGTGCCGCGCGAAAAGAACTCGCTCAACTGGATGGTTCAAGCGAGGTCGCACTGCTGACAGAAGAACTGTCTCGGAAACGCTCGTTGTTAGCGACCGAAGTGGATCGATACATGCCGCTGATTTACGCGCGGCATCTGCTCAACGCGGCGGTCAGTCGCTTCGAGCGGGACAATCAACCGGCGATGATCGCGACGGTTTCGCGATTGCTCTCTCAAATGACCGGCGGCAAGTACGTCGAGTTCGACCGCTCCGGCGGCAGCAAGCAACACATCCTGATTCGCCGAGCTGATGGCGTCGAACGCACTCCCGAACAACTCAGCACCGGCACCCGCGAGCAACTTTACCTCGCCATCCGCCTGGCCTACGTCTTGCACTACTGCGAGAAGAACCAACCGCTGCCCATCGTCATTGATGACGTTCTCGTCAACTTCGATGAAGCTCGCAGTCGCCAAACACTCATCGCACTCGCCGAAATCTCGAAGACCGCTCAAGTCTTATTCTTCACTTGCCATCCTCACATGGTCCGGCTCGCCCAAGAGGTCGTACCAAGCTTGAAGCCGATCGAGTTGGCACGAGTTGAGTCTTAGTTTAAGTGAGCGGCAAGGCGCTCATACGATCGGTAAAGAATGTTGCAATCGGCTAGTGGTTGGACAACTTGAGATTGCGGGGTAGACCGGCTCTCCAGGGCCGGTCATTCGGG
>CAIJTL010000348.1 GCA_903823545.1 uncultured Planctomycetaceae bacterium | reverse complement strand
TCACCTGGGCAATCTGTTTTATGACTCAACGTCGCCCTCAATCGCCTTCAAGTCTGCCCGAACCTCTTCATAAGTGGTCTTGAACTCAAGCGTCGTGGGATCGGGCGTTGTGCCTCTTATGGTGCAGGCGGTGGTATAGAGTTCTGGCCACCAATTGTGGTGTTGGGTTTGGCCTTGTTCGAGGTAGCGGCGCCAGTGGCTCATGACTTTGGACCAGCAGCGGTCTCCGTAGTCGAGGGCGGCGATGAGGTTGGTGAAGTCGGGGACGTACCACTCGCGACCGATTTGGGAATGCAGGACTTCGTCCGCCCAGTCGAAGTCTTGAAACAGTGTTGCAAGCGGAACCCCCGATGCTTGAGCGACTTCCCATTCAAAGCGTTTGCCGTTGCGTGGCATCAAGCCTTGTTCAATGAAGAACAAAACAGCGTGCCGTTCTTGCGGCGTGAGCTGCGTGTTGAGGTTCAGTGACCATGTGAAGTTGATCGGGATTTTCGACCAGTCGAGTCCTTGGCTCACGAAGCCGACTTCACCGAGCATCGCATGACGAGCTTCATCCCAAAGCTGCCGAGACATGTCGCGGTAAAACTTCCACGGCTTACCGGGCGTTTGATGGATGATGCTAGCCATCATTTCGGGAACGTCGATTTCGCGCAGTCGCTTGTAGAAGAGCATCAGCACTTTGTCTTGAGGAGCGAACCGCTCGTCATACAGAAACGCCTCCGGGTTCACGCCAGCGTTGTAGGAATCGTGAAACCGAGCGTCTCGCTTGGGAACCGGGTCGTACTCGAACGGCTTCGCGGAAAACATCGGTTTGAGTTCGATGGATTGCTGCGACTGTCGTCCGGAGAGGCCACCAGCGGCGAGCAGGCAGTTGCTCAGCAGCGTTCGCCAAGCAGTCAAGTCGTGGCCGACGCGTCCCGCGTCGATCGGACGGATGCGAGACGCATCCGCCACGAGCGCGATCCGTCCGAACTCGGCCATGTCGCGCAATTCGAGCAACGCGAAGCGAGCGACTCGCACGGAGGGCGCATCGACGAGCGGATTGGTGGTCGCAAGATACGCCTCGAATGACGCGATCAATTCCGGGATCAACACGTCGTACACGCCGATCAGCAGCGTCGGCGTGGTGGGAGCACACAACACTTCGTCGCAGAGCAGTTGCAGCGCGGGGTGCGGAATCTCTTCCAGGCCGAGCGGCGGTTCGCGCATCTCACTGACGCGAGTCCGCAGAGCCGTCACGTGCTCGGCACACAAGTAGGCGTGATAACTGAACGCGGTTTTGAGTTCATACTGCGGCTCTGCCGTAATACGAGCCGTCAGCAATTCGAACAGCCGCCTGAGGACGTAGTGATTCCGCTTGTGCCACGCCACGCACTCCTCGACCGACAACCCCGGCCGCTGAGCCGCCTCGAAATCACACAAGCCCGCCAAAGGCGGAATCGTCAGTCGCGTATCTGTCGGAAGCACTGCGTCTCTCCCCCAAAGAGGCCCGGGTCTTCGAAAGAATCCAGGCATCCCCTATTGTTCGGTACTATGCGACTCCTTGCCCTTCGCCAATCACTTCACTTTTTGACGACACTGCTTCACGTGCTCCATCAAGCCACAGCCATTCTTGCCAAGAGAAATATCTGGCGATCAACTCAACATAACCATCGCGTCCATCAATGACGTAGTGCCGAAAATCCGCTTGGAAAAAGTACGGCAGGCTACGAAGCCATGAGGACTGCGTCGCCACATAGAATCCCGAATTGGGACAGCAACCGCTCTTCCGCCATTCCTGCTCGCGCCATTCGAGATAGTCTTTGGTAACAACTTCAATTCGCGGATCGACAACATAGCCGATTGCTTCAACTCCTTCGCTATCCGAATGGGGGCCAACTCGAGCAAAGTAGCACAGCTTGAAAGTGATCTCGACGCGCCGACAGTCTGTCCTCCCATCTTCTCGAAGGCGTCCGGCACCGAATACTACTTTACACTCTGGCTCAACGTCAGATTCGCTATGCACCAACGTCACGCCGCTCATTGATGGTGAGATTGCCCACGGGACTCGACACGGTGTAAGGATCGTATCCACGATTTGTTCTCTCGGCGCATTGCACGGGTTGTTTCGTTTGTATCCCGCATGATCGCGGTCCAAAATGTTATTCGCGATTTATCCGCAGTGTTTGCGCATGTCAAACAGAAGTTGCGCTGCTAGCCAGAGACTTCGTGGCTGAAGATCAAGAGAAACGTCAGGTTCTATTTCGGCGCGGTGCGCGTCAGGCCGAGGGTGTCCCAGGCGCTGCCGAAGTCGATGATGGGCACCTGACCCTTGGC
>CAIJTL010000347.1 GCA_903823545.1 uncultured Planctomycetaceae bacterium | reverse complement strand
TCACATGGTTTTCACGGCGATTCCACAAGTCGGACCAAATGAAGAAGTCGTTGTCACGGTTGGAGTCGCGGCAGCCGATAACCATTCCAACCGACTGCGAGTGCAAGTTCGCGATGCTCTTGGCGGGACTAACCAAGAGGTCCAGTCACGTTGGAAAGTGACCCTTGAAGCGGCCGAGCAGCCGAAGTGAATTTTGCTCTGTGCATCGCGGCACATCGGCCATCAAGCCGGTTGAGCCCGCACGGAGACGATGCAGTAGGTTTCGGGAGGCGATTGCAAGAGCCCAGCGTGATGAACGCTGGGCTCTTTGCTTTTGTAGGTCATTTGATGTGGGGGAGTTGCTCCGCAACTCCCCGCCGAGTCGCAGAGCGACTCGGCCACATGACTGATCCATGTCAAATTCAGCTTACGACCGTCCCACTATCGGCTGCACGAAGTCCAGTTCTGCCTCGTTCGATGGCCGGAGGAAATCGAAATCGCAGCCCTCGTCAGCTTGCAACACATGATCGATGTAAAGCCGAGGATACCCACGCAGATGTTTCGGCGTCGGCGGTTTCCATTCACGACGGCGTTGAGCCAATTCGGCATCGTCAACGATCAGTTCTAACCTTCGTGCCACGACATCTAACTCAATCCAGTCGCCGTCACGGACTAGTCCCAATGGGCCGCCATCCGCCGCTTCGGGTGCCACGTGGAGCACCACCGTTCCAAACGCGGTACCGCTCATTCTTGAATCGCTGATGCGGACCACATCCGTGATCCCGGCTTGAAGCAGTTTCGTCGGAACGGGAATCATCCCCCATTCAGGAAACCCCGGAACCCCTTTCGGCCCCGCGTTCTGCAAAACAAGTACGCTCTTTGCATCGACTGGCAGATCGGGATCGTTGACTCGCGCGAGCATGTCCTCGTAGTCGCGAAAGACAATCGCTTGGCCTCGATGCCGCATCAAATTTGGCGACGCGGCTGAGGCTTTGATGAGTGCTCCTCGTGGAGCCAAGTTGCCAGACAACACCGCCAACGAACCACCTTGCAGCAGCGGCGTCTCGCGCGAGCGAATGACCTCTTTGTTGAAACTCCGGGCGCGAGCAATGTTCTCCCCAAGCGTTCTGCCGGTAACCGTCATGCAGTCGAGTGACAACAACTCTTTCAGTTCTGATAACACTGCGGGCAAGCCACCTGCCCCATGAAAGGCGTCCATCAAATGCTTGCCTGAGGGAGCGAGATTCACCAAGAACGGCGTTGTCTGCGACAGTTCATCAAACCGCGACAACGGCAACCGAATATTTCTCCGTCCGGCCATCGCAATCAAATGCACAACGGCGTTTGTCGATCCGCCAAGTGCCAGCAGCGCGCGAATCGCGTTATCGAACGCTTGTGGAGTCAGAATGCGTGACGGTCGCAAGTCCTCATGCACCATCTGCACGATCCGCCGCCCCGTCGCGGTCGCCGCCTGCATGCGCCGAGCGTCCGTTGCAGGGATACTCGCCGTTCCCGGCAACATCATGCCGAGCGTTTCCGACAGCGAGGTCATCGTCGACGCGGTCCCCATCGTGTTGCACGCTCCAACGCCGCAACCATAGGACGCTTCCAACTCGCGCCAGTCGCTCATCGAAATCTTGCCGGTTCGCAGTTCGTCAGAGTAACGCCACAAGTCGGTCCCCGAACCAACCGTCTCCCCTCGCCACTGCCCGCTCGATCGCGGCCCGCCATTGAGCTGAATCGCTGGCAAGTCCGCACTCGCCGCAGCCATCAATTGAGCGGGAGTCGTCTTGTCGCAGTTACAGAGCAACACGACACCGTCGATTGGATTGGCTCGCAACGTCTCTTCCACATCCATCGCCATCAAGTTGCGATACAACATCGCCGACGGCTTCATGAACTCTTCCCCCAACGAGATCGTCGGGAACTCCAGCGGCAGCCCTCCTTCGAGCAACACGCCCCGTTTGACCGCCTCAACCAAATCGCGGAGATTCGCGTTGCAGTTGTTGAGATCACTCCAACTATTGGCGATGCCGATCACCGGCTTGCCCACGAAGTCATCCGGATTCAACCCCATCGCCCGCAACGCGGCTCGGTTTTGAAACGCGAGTTCTTCTCGACCAGAAAACCATTGGGCACTACGAAGCTGCTGCGATGTGGACGTCATTTGTGTCTTCAATAAGTACGGTTTGATGAGGAATCACGACGCCAAGAACATCGCGAGGCGTTTGCGAGGCGAGCCGGGATAACACAGTTACCGCTGATAGATCGGTAGGAACTGGTATTCGACCGACAGCGCGAGAACAGACAAGGCAGTGCAATAGGTTGTTCCCATACCGCGTTCTTGGCCGTTGCGGCCGGTCCAACTGCCGTCTTCGGTTTGCAGGTTCAAGAGCAGCGGGATCATGTGCTGCTTTGATCGAGCCCACTGGTCGCCGCCGACCTGAAACATACCGATCGTGCCGTAATAGGCTCCATAGTAGAACCACTCTTCGTTCACTTGCAGCGGGCGTTGAATGAGCCATGTGGCTCCCGCCAAAGTTTCTGGCGAATGATGCACACCGCAGATTTCGAGGCAAAGAATTCCGGTGCCGGTTCGAGTCGCTGACGGTCCGCTCCCAGGTTGATAGGCGAACCCGCCGCCGCGAACGGAACAGCGTTTGACATAGTCAACCGCGAGGTCGATGTATTCGGCGGGAACATCGCAGCCAAGATTTTTAGCGGCTCGCAGCGCAAGCAACTGCCATCCAGTCACGCTCAAATCGCTGTCATTGCTGCTGGGGTTATACCTCCAACCACCCATTTGATTTCGATCTTTGCGAACGCTCTGAGCGGTCAGGATCAATCGAACGGCTTTCGTCAGCGCGAGTCGACAAGGTTCAGCGAGCGGCACGTCCGTCATCCCGGCCACTTCGGCCAACATTAGCGTGCTGATGCCGTGACAATACATCGGCCCGTGCCCGGTTCGATGAACTAACAACCCACTCGGCTGTTGATGCTCCAAAACCCAACGGATACCGCGTTGTATGTGCTGGTCGTAGGGGCCTTCACCTGGGACATGCCCAGCCGACATGAAAGCCATCACGGCCAATGACGTTGCAGCGGTTGATTCGCCAAATTGGTCAATCACCCAAGCGCCCGAAGGTTGTTGCTTTGAGGCAATGTGTTCGAGGGCTCGAGAGATCGCCGTGTCGATTTGTTTTTCTTGTTCGGTACGCTCGGCGGCGCGAGTTGCAGGCGAGCTGAAACACATCATGACGAGGAGCACAAGCAAACTAACCCGAAGCGAGGGCTGGCGTTCCAAGACGCGATGATTTCGCATCACGGCTTCGCTGTTTCGTCGTCTCGTTGAGCGTCCGCCCTCGCTCACGCTTCGGGTTACGGAAATGAGGGCCGGTTGCGTCATGGCTTCTTCTCCGGCGTGGCGTTTCTTTGAGTCTTGGCGATCTCTTGGAAATACAGCTTGATCAGCTTGCTGTAGTCGCCGTGAGCTTGATGTTTCGCCGCTTGTGTTAGCTCCGATTGGAGTTTGCTCGAAAGCTGTCCCCAATTTCGCCCGGTCACTTTTTTGACTTGAGCCGGAAGGTCGTTGACGTTCTCACCACGATCGGGTTCGAGATTTCCTTGTCCGTTTCCACCACCTCCGGCCTGAGCCATTTGAGAACTGCCGTTGGGATCGTTCGATGGTTGGCCTGGTTGAGGCTGACCTCCTTGCGATGGTCGTGGTGATGACTGTTTGGCCGCGTTCGCCAGCGAGCGAGCCGCTTCACGCAAGAGTCGTGCAGCTTCGGCATACGGACGCCCTTCAGCCGATTGTCCCTCACCGGACGATGGAGTCCCCTGCCCCTCTTGTGTTGATAAAGAACCTTGGCCGCCACCTGAAGACTGCCCGTCTCCCGGACCTTGTCCATCTTTGTCGCCTTTGCTTTGGGCAGATTTTGATTCACCTTTTCCTTGGCCCTCTGGTTGACCTTGGTCACTTTGTCCTGAGGACTGTCCTTCACCAGCCTCCTTCGACTCACTTTCGCCTTTTTGTCCCTTCGATTGACCTTGGCCCTGTTGACCTTGCCCTTCTTGTCCTT
>CAIJTL010000346.1 GCA_903823545.1 uncultured Planctomycetaceae bacterium | reverse complement strand
CGGCTTGCCTCGCGGTCGTCCCACGCTTGTTTGTGGAAGTGCTGGCTGTGGCAAGACTCTTTTGGCAATGGAATTCCTAGTCCGGGGAGCCACGCAATTCGGCGAGCCCGGAGTGTTCATGTCTTTCGAGGAGACCGCTGCGGAACTGACTCAGAACGTCCGCTCGCTCGGCTTCAACTTGGACGATCTCGTCCAGCAGAAAAAGCTCGCGATGGACTTCGTGCGGGTCGAGCGGAATGAGATCGAAGAGACCGGTGAATATGACTTGGAGGGGTTGTTCGTCCGCCTCAACTATGCGATCGACTCCATCGGTGCGAAGCGGGTTGTGCTCGACACTATTGAAACGCTGTTTGGCGGCCTATCCGATGTCGGCATCCTGCGCGGCGAGTTGCGCCGCCTGTTCCGCTGGTTGAAGGACAAAGGGGTGACGGCTGTCATCACTGGTGAGCGCGGCGACGGGACACTCACCCGACACGGCCTGGAAGAATACGTGTCGGACTGCGTCATCGTGCTTGATCATCGGGTGATGGACCAGATGTCGACACGGCGACTGCGAATCGTCAAGTACCGCGGCACCACACATGGAACGAACGAGTATCCGTTCTTGATCGACGAGGAAGGGATCAGCGTTTTGCCGATCACTTCTCTGGGCTTGCAGCACGAGGCGAGCAACGAACGGATTTCGAGCGGCATCCCTCGGCTGGATGCCATGCTCGGCGGTGAGGGTTACTTCCGGGGCAGCACGGTCCTGGTGTCTGGTACGGCGGGTTGCGGTAAGACCAGCCTCTCCGCCCACTTCGTTGCCGCCGCTTGTGAGCGCGGGGAGCGCTGTTTGTATTTCGCGTTCGAGGAGTCGCCGGGCCAACTGATGCGCAACATGCGTTCCATCGGGATTAATCTGGAGCCGTGGGTGAAACAGGGCCTGCTGCACATCCACGCCAGTCGCGCCGCGATTCATGGCCTGGAGATGCACTTGGCGACCATTCACAAGTTGGTGCGCGAATTCCAGCCACGCGTGGTGATCATGGACCCCGTCACTAGCATGGCCGCGGTGGGGACGCTGGCAGACGCCAACGTGATGCTGGTCCGGCTGATCGACTTCTTCAAAATGCAGGAGATCACCGCACTGCTCACCAGCCTGACGAACGGAGACGAGTTCCTGGAGCAGACCAGCGTGGATATTTCTTCGATCGTCGATACCTGGTTGTTGCTGCGCGACCTGGAACTGGAGGGGGAGCGGAATCGGGTGATCAATGTTCTCAAGTCGCGCGGCATGGCTCATTCCAACCAACTCCGCGAGTTCCTGCTGACCAGCCACGGCGTGGAATTACAAGATGTGTATCTCGGCGCGGAGGGGGTTCTCACCGGCTCGGCTCGGTTAGCGCGCGAGTCCAGAGAAAAAGCCGCCAGCCTGCTCCGACACCAAGAAGTCGAAGCCAAGCAGCGCGAGCGAGTTCTGAAACGCGAGGCCCAAGAGGCCCGGATCATCGCGTTGCAGAAGGAGTTCGAGGCGGAAGAAGCAGTGGCGAAGCGGGACATCGACCAGGAACAGTCCCGTGAAGAAGCCCACCGGCAGG
>CAIJTL010000345.1 GCA_903823545.1 uncultured Planctomycetaceae bacterium | reverse complement strand
GCTTGGATTTGTGCGAGCGATTGCGTTCAAGCCGGTAAAGTCTGGCACACACTTCGATGTCGCTGAGACGGTTGAAGTTGCTAATGCTGCGGAGTCTTCAGCCTCCGCGACGCACGGAGACAACGGCACGTCGCTCTGGGTGGTGGTTGATCGCTTGATCGCCGGGAAGGTGGATGTTGCACGTTTGCGAGAAAGTGTTGAACAAGCGTTTCAACATGGAAATGAACGCTGCATTGTGTTGTCAGAGTCAACTCCGGAAGTGACCGCGAATGCTGATCAAGCGACGCGCACGATCGCTTGGGACGGACGGCCTTGGCAATTGCTGAGGTATTCGCGTCGGCGAATTTGTTTTGATTGCGACATCGAGTTTCCGTCACTTGAACCAGATCTGTTTCACTTCGACAGCCCAATCGGTGCCTGTGCACAATGCAGTGGTTCGGGTTTGGTTGACGTTCAGCGAGCATCGCCAGAATGTCCTGTGTGCAACGGTTCGCGGCTGAATTCGTTTGCGAATTGTGTGCGTGATCCCGTGTCTGACAAGAGCATTACCGCCTGGAGAGGGACGCCGATCAGTGGATTGAGTTTGTCACTGCATCGTTGGGAAAGCTCCGTCAAAGATGTCGATCGTTCGCTTGTTGCAAATCTGTTTGCTGAAGCGACCGCTCGATTGCGATTGTTGATTGAGCTTGGCCTCGGTTATCTCGCGATTGGGCGAACGCTGCGAAGTTTGTCGCGAGGTGAGCGGCAACGAGTTCGTTTGGCCGCGCTGCTGGCGACACGGCTCGACAATGCGCTCTACGTTCTTGATGAGCCGAGTTCCGGATTGCACCTCACCGAACAACAGCACGTATTGCAGGCGATTCAGCGATTGAAACAAGCGGGCAATACGGTCGTGATGATCGAGCATGTGCGATCATTTATTGAGGCGGCTGACGAAGTGGTCGACCTCGGGCCTGGGGCAGGACGAGACGGAGGTCGGATTGTTTTTCAAGGAAGCGCAGCTGATTTGTCTCGGTGCGATGAATCACTGACGGGAGCCTTCTTTCGGAAGGCGGATGAAAGCTCTTCGGTGAGCGAACGCTCGAGCAAGACTCCGAGCGGTTGGTTAACGCTCGCGGGAGCGAGATTGAATAACTTGCGCGGTATTGATGTTGAGTTTCCGCTTGGCGTCTTATGTGTCGTGACGGGCGCGAGCGGAGCCGGGAAGAGTTCGTTGATTGAGCAGACGCTATATCCAGCACTTTGTCGGCACTTAGCTGTGATGTGCTCAGTCGAGCCAGTCGGCGAACTCAAAACTTTGACTGGTGCGGATCAAATTCAATCAGCGGTGTTTGTCGATTCGGCACCGATTCGCCGGTCATCGCGCACGAATGCCGCGACCATGTTGTCTTTATACGGTGAGATACGCCGGTTGTTTGCCGAAACGACGGAAGCAAAGGTCAAGAACTTTACGGCTCGGCACTTCAGTTTTAACTCCGCAGACGGCGGACGGTGTCCACGTTGTCGAGGGCTCGGTTCGATCGAGATTGATATGCAGTTCTTGGCGAACCTGTCAGTCACTTGTCCGGAATGTCACGGCTCGCGGTTTCAACGAGATGTTCTCGATGCGAAGCTGCGCGGCTTATCGATCGCCGAGGTTCTCAACCTTTCCGCGAACGAGGCGTTTACGTTCTTCCGAGGACAGCCAAAACTGCAACGCCGATTGAAGTCGCTGAAAGATGTCGGACTTGGTTACCTGCCGCTCGGGCAACCGGCAAGTACGTTGTCTCGCGGTGAGAGTCAACGCCTCAAGCTGGCAACGTTTCTGTTGAGCAGTTCGCGCACTCGTACGCTCTTCATCATGGACGAGCCGACGGCGGGATTACATCCTGCGGACATTGAAGTGCTCGTTCAATGCTTTCAAAGATTGATCGAAGTCGGTCATTCGTTGATCGTCATTGAGCACCGTGCGGAATTGATTCAAGCGGCGGATTGGGTCATTGAACTGGGACCGGGAGCCGGTGACGCCGGAGGGCGAGTTGTGTTTGCGGGAGCAAAGTGAGTTCGACCGTCAGTGGTCAGTGGTCAGTGGTCAATGAGGTTGACTCAGTTGATGGTTGTGCTTCGGCAACTGCTGTGGCGTTGCTTTCCGTGTTTTCGACGACTGGTAACGGTGGCAGGATCAGGAT
>CAIJTL010000344.1 GCA_903823545.1 uncultured Planctomycetaceae bacterium | reverse complement strand
TGTTCTCCAGATCGCTTCTGCGGTTCGCCACACTTCGGAACATGGTGTCGTCCACCGCGACATCAAACCGTCAAACATCATCATCACGCCATCGGGTCGAGCAAAGCTGGTTGATCTTGGCCTCGCTCGTAAAGAGAGCACCGAATCCGCCGTTGATTTGACGCTCGCAGGGACAACGCTGGGAACCTTCGACTACATTTCGCCAGAGCAGGCAAAGGACCCTCGAAATGTGGATGTGCGAAGCGACATCTACTCGCTTGGTTGCACTCTTTACCACATGCTGACCGGCGAGCCCCCCTACCCTGAGGGGACAGTGATGAAGAAGTTGCTGGACCATCAGAGTGGTGAGCCACCTGATCCGGCAAAAAAGAATCGCCGCGTTTCGGCAGACTTGTCTTTGATCGTCCGCAAAATGATGGCGAGCGATCCGAAGCTTCGTTATCAGACTCCAGACCATTTGACGCGCGATTTGATGTTGGTAGCTGGATCGCTGGGGCTCCGAGGAATTAGCCCAGAAGGATTGATCTGGCTCTCTTCTAAACAAACGATGAGAGATGCTTGGCGTCAAAACGCTGGCGTCTTGGCAATGGTCTCATTGTTGTTGGCAATCGTTGTCGGCCTGAATCAGTTTCCAAAGTGGGGATCCAGTTGGTCCGAGAAGAATTCAATTTCGACTGCATCTGGTAACCGTTCTTCCTCCCCCTCGGATGATGCAGGCCAACTACCATTTGAGGCCACTGACGAGCTTGGTCCCCAAGATGCCAACTCAAGGAATGAGAGATCAAAACCATTGCTTGATTCCAATTTGGCGAACGTCGCTGACTCGAAGAAGCTTGATCGAAGTTCGTCGTCCGGAGTTGATGTCGAATCGCCCTTCAGTAGTCACCGACCGCTAATTGCGGAAGGTTCCACCGACTCCAAAATCCCGCCATTGAAGTTGTTTCCGGAAAACGCAGAGAACAGCTATCTGTCAGATCCGAAGATCAGCCCACGGAGTCCGTTGCTCAACGGCTCAAATTCCGTGATGGCAGAGTCTCAAGTTGCGATCGCGAAAGCGGTGAATTCCGGAACTGCATCACCTTCAGTTGCTGCCATTAACAGCGAGAACTCCCGCGACAAGACAACGAATGGCGATAAGCCGACGCTAGCTGCTGAAGAGGCGTCGGGAGTCTATGTTCTGGCTTCTGATGGTTCCCCGGCAAAACGTTTTCCGACTTTAGAAGCGGCTTGCGCCGCAGTCGCCGATGGAAGCGCTATCGAACTCCGTTACAACGGCCGCCGCATCGAAAAGCCATTTCGTCTCAGCAAAAAAAATCTGACTATTCGAGCTGCGAAAGGATTTCGCCCGATCGTCGACTTCAGCCCGAGCAACGCGACATCGGATGCGCATCTGCGGCTGATTAGCGTCAGCAGCGGACCAGTATCAATTAACAACGTCGCGTTTGAGATCAATGTTCCGCCATTTTTGGCAATCGACCGTATCAGTCTTTTTAGCGTCGATCGATCCGAGGAACTAAAACTGCACGGCGTCGGCTTGACGATGAATAATCCCGGCCAACGCCCTGCGGCCCTGTTCGACTTGTCGATTGAGCCGGGCCAGATGCTGGCTGATATGAAAATGAACTCGACGGGAATGGCTCGTGACCCGCTCAAGATCGAATTGACGGAATGCCTCGTGCGCGGGCACGGCGATCTGTTTCATGTGCGTCACACCAAGCCCGGGCGTCTGTCATTGCGAGACACTGCGATTGCATTGGATGGAACACTGCTGAAGGTCGAGGGACATTCCGAAAAACCAGCCGAACAAACTCGCCTGGAACTGGGACTTGAGCACGTCACGGCAGTCTTAGGACAGAGCTTGATCCGCCTCGACAGCGGCGATCTTCCTCGCGAACTACCACCAGTTGCCGTGAATGCCAGCAACAATGTATTGAGCCTTTCGGGCAACAGTGGGTTGATTGCCACGTCAGGCAACACAAGTTATGCCGACTTTCGAAAGCTGTTTTTGTGGAAGGGTGAAAAGAACTTTTACGACCGCTGCAAGATCTTTTGGTCGTTCGCATCCGGTAGTGAATCGCTCGGTTTTGATGACTGGAAATCAAGCGGAGCGAACAGCGATGTTGGAGCATCGAACGAAAAGCTTGTGTGGGTTTCCGGTCGAACCGATTTGTCGCAAGTTACGCCGGAGAGCTTCACCCTCGATCGTCAAAGTGATGAGCCGAACGCTGCTGTCGGTGCAGCGACAGATGGCAATGACGCTGGTGCCGATGCGTCAAAATTGCCACGACTGCCGGGGCCCGAATCACGCAGCGAGTGAGCAAAGTCGACGACATCTAATTGCTCGCCGCCATCTGTGTTGAAAAAATTGTAAGCGGCAAGACGCTCACTCTGCCGTCCAACACGCATGGCGGAGATCCCACTTAATTTACGTACTCGGCTGCCCATCCCGATCAGCTTTCTCGGACTCGTTCAGCAACGGTGCAACATCGCGTGTAATTGTTAGTTTTTTTGCGGAATGCTCCGGCCGCATTTGAACGAGATGAACTTCAAATAGCTCAAAATCCTTAAACGCGATGTTCTTCTTGGCGAGTTCAACGAGTTGATAGTAAACCTTTTCGACTTGCTGTTTCTCGTCCGCCGATTCCGGATCAAACGCAACTCGCATCGTCACACGCAATGTCTTCGGTGTGTTCTTATGCATGCGACGCTGCCCCCCCTCCACGTGCGGAAACGATTTCGGGAACTCTCGAAAAATCGCTCTTTGAAGTGGCAGGAACGGACCTGTATGCATCGACCAATAAACCCACAAAACGCATGACATCAAGAACGCAAACACGAACAGGCCGATGATCACTTTCGCACCAGACACCTCTAACGGTGCGTCAATGGCCGAGGGATTCTTATCGCTGGAACGATCAACAATTGGATCCGACATCTCAGAGTTTCTCATGGTTTGGTGGAAGAACTTGATCGAGATTTACTTCTGGTCGAGGCGATTGGCCGGTCCATGGAACTCGACCAGCACGATCTATCAGAAACGCGGCAGGCAGAGGACGTTGCTCATCTTCGTCATAACGCCCCCACATACGGTGAATCAGAAATTCGGGATCAGACAACACTGGGAAAGGGAACTTACCACTGCGTTCGACCGCTTGGCGATTATGCTGCGGCAGAGCCGCGCTGATGGCAACGACCTGCGTTCCACGCGATTTGATTTTTGAAAAACGTTCTCGGACTCTTTGCAACATTGGATCG
>CAIJTL010000343.1 GCA_903823545.1 uncultured Planctomycetaceae bacterium | reverse complement strand
GGTTTTGAAACATGGATTGTCGCGGGGCATTGCGATTCGACTTTCGGGCGATTCAGCCTTGCGGTGATCATTGCTTGAAACAAACCGTTCCACGTGTATTCAGTCGCTTCAGCATCAATGGTCAGGCCGACCGAACGAGCGGCTTCGGTGGTGACGGGGCTAATGCTAGCCAGCTTAGTTCTGACTCCGAGTTGAGTTCGGGCAGCGGGAGTCAGCAGGCGAGCGAGCGAGCGGGCGATTGATGGGCTTGAGAGTCCAATCCAATCGAGTTCGCCTCGTTCAAGCCGGCCGAGTTCTGCTTGAGGAAACTCGGTTACATCGCGGTTTTGATAGACCACCAATTGCTCAAGCGAGGCGCCGGCAGCGATCAAGTCGGTCGGCAACACATCGCGACCGCGAGAGGCTCGAGCCCACAATATTCTTCGTCCGGCGACATGCGGCTTGAGTGCGGCAGCGAGTGCTTCTGCTCGGTATTCAGACGGGACAAGATCGGCTCGCAAGGAGAACTCTTCGAGCACAGCCGCCGTCGCGGGACCGATGCACGCAAACTTCACGTTCGCGAAAGACCGAACATCGCCACCGCTTTGCCAAAGTCGATTGAGCAATCCGCGCACTCCGTTCGCACTGGTGAAGACGATCCAATCGAACTCGTGCAGACGAGGCAACGCCGCATCAACTGCAGACCAGTCGGCAGGCGGAGTAATCTCGATCATCGGCAACATCACCGGCAACGCACCGAGTTCATATGCTTTCAGTGCGGCATCGTCCGCTTGGTCTTCAGGGCGAGTGATGCCGATGACTTGACCAAACAGTGGACGGTCCTCGAACCAACGGGCTTGTTCGCGAACTGTCACACAATCGCCGACGATCACCAGCGATGGCGGATGCAATCCGGCGTTCGCGGCTAGCTTTGCAATATCTGTGAGCGTTCCCGTCACCGTCCTTTGCAACGGTTGAGTCGCACGACAAACAACGCAGACCGGCGTGTTCGGCAACTTCCCAGCAGCGATGAGTGCCGACGCGATCGCCTCCAGCCGATGCAACCCCATGTAGAAAACGAGCGTGCCTGGGAAGTGCGCGAGCGAGTTGTAATCGAGCGATGTTGCTGGCTTGCTGGGATCTTCGTGTCCCGTGATGAAGGCAACTGCGGAGGCGTGATCACGATGCGTCAGAGAGATGCCAGTGTAAACCGCCGCACCTGTTGCCGCCGTGATCCCCGGCACAACTTCAAACGGAATCCCCGCTGCCGCAAGCGCCGCGGCCTCTTCGGAACCTCGTCCGAAAATAAACGGGTCGCCTCCCTTGAGCCGCACGACTGTCTTGCCCGCTTGCGCCGCTTCAACCAATCGCCGATTGATTTCCTCCTGAGGAATGTGTCGTCCCAGCGGCCCTTCCGCTCGGCATGTCCGCTCGACAGCGGCGTGTCCATGACGAAGCAGCATCGGGTTCACAAGCCCGTCATACAAAATCAAATCCGCCCGCCGCAGACACTCCGCCCCCTTCAACGTCAACAACCCCGGATCCCCCGGCCCACCGCCGACGAGATAGACCTTGCCTATCGTGTTCGATGAAGGAGTGTGATGAGGTGCCAAATCGGAAGACATCGAATTTGCAGAAGGAATCTTCATCAAGTTTTTTCATTGTGCTCGTAAAACTGCAACTCTTTGAGGCCTGAACTGTTCCTCTTCATGGCCGTTGAAACTGCTCGCAACCACTATGACGGATTGTCTCGAAAGATTCCCGTGGTACGGAATCAACTCTCACGACACGAACTTAAGGAGTTGCTCGATTGAGCGGCAGTTCCTCTATGACAATCGGAAGTTTCAATTGACTAGATAACCAATCGACGAACTCATTCGCAGCAGCGCCGTAGCCGATCCACAAAAGAGGATATTCGAATCGCGCAACGATCAGTCGCTGGGTACATAGCGGTCCGTTAGGTCTACCCGCTGGCCTGACAACAATTTTCGTGAGATCTGCAACATTCAGTGTGGTTTGTGGAGTTAGCATTCCTCCGGGCAAAGTGAGTGTTCCTTTCTCGAAGTCGATTGTCAGGTCATAGATGCCGCGCTTCCAACAATCCCGGTAGACGCAATAAAAGTGAACGGGAATGATGAGGACCGAGAGCCAGACGGGGATCGCGAGCCACGTTGTTGAGGACCATGTGAGCCCAACGATGATTCCACCGCCGACCGAAACGATCGAAAGGGAGAGTCCAGACATCGCCCATGTCCCCCACTCGGATTGGGAATGCACTGATACCGTTCTGTCGGTAATGATCGGTTGCAGAAAGATTGGCGGAAGAAGCCCTGCGTCCATGACAATCGCTGCAAAGGCAACAACAAATCCCTGTAGGCACAACAAAAGAAGAACTTCTGTGTTCAACTTACCCCAATCGACTCCCGGCTCCAGCAGTGCATCTGAGGGGGTTCCGGGACGGTAGAAAACCGTCACTTCACTGCCTATTGGATAGCGTCTTGCGGTGGAATGCTCCGAATCCAGAATCATCGGAAAGGTGTCGTAACGGAGAGCCGTGCCTTCATAGCGCTGCCCACTGACACGGTACTCGTAATGCAAGTCCAGCCGTTCGACATCAACTCCACGAGCGTTTTGACGCTTGGTGATTTTGAGCACACGACCGGGTGTCTGTTCAAAAGAATTGGCTTGCCACTGGCGGAGGTGTGGTACGAGCAAAGGTGTTGAAATTAGAACTACAAATACGAACCCAATACTCACAAGCATGCTGAATTTACCAAGTTGTCTTGAAGTGACCATTGGCATGCCTTTCGGCAAGAAAAGACGTGTCTCACTCGCGGGTCAGTGTTTCGTCGAGGTTCAGCAGCACTCGACTGACGATCGTCCAAGCGGCGAGGTCGG
>CAIJTL010000342.1 GCA_903823545.1 uncultured Planctomycetaceae bacterium | reverse complement strand
TCAAACGAATGGCAGAGTTTCTTGGTCCGCTTCTGCCTAAGACGAACGTCAATCTTGTAACACCGTCTTTTGACGAGCGTCAACCACAGAGTAGCCGGTGCGTCAATTCTTGGTCGTGGTAAACGGACTCGACAGCGCAGGCCACCGAACGGAAGAGGTCGTGCCGGGTGACCGGTTTGCGCAGCACGGTGAAGACCTCGGCCTGCTCGGCATCTTCACGCAGAGCCTCCGTGTAGTCGGCCGTCATCAGGATGCAGGGGACGATGACATGGAGCGTCTTCAACTGCTTGAACGCTTCCAATCCGGTGAGTCGGTCCATGTGCATGTCGAACAGGGCGAGATGGACTTCCTCGCGCGCGGCCAAATCCATC
Source organism: uncultured Planctomycetaceae bacterium (assembly GCA_903823545.1). Lineage (GTDB taxonomy): Bacteria > Planctomycetota > Planctomycetia > Planctomycetales > Planctomycetaceae > SXKJ01. The sequence goes on along the minus strand of CAIJTL010000342.1, from coordinate 1,738 downwards.
GCCTCTTCTCCGGACGACGCTTCGATCAACCGGAAGAAGGGCGAGAAAATCTCGCACAACGCACGACGGAAGGCGTCGTCATCGTCGGCCACCAGAATTTGGTATGTGTACTCGGTCATCGTCGTCGCTCCGCACTTCCTCATCGTTTCGATTCACGGCTGCTTGTTACCATCAGCGAAGGGGTTTCTGGCAACATCCTTCGCTCGCGCTTCAGGCTTTGGGAGGAGCGGGTTATCAGAATCGGGATTGAAGGTCAATTCGGCGGGCTTCCCCGTCAGGGCCATCGTCTTATTGGGCCTGCGAAAGCTATAGGGTGGGACCAGCGGCGCTTCGCCGCGCCGGCCCACCATGAATTCTCGACGTTTTCCGTTGGGGGGCCGGCGCTCGAACTGAGCCTGTCCCACCCTCCTGAGGAACAGACCTCTGTTCGCCTTCTCTGTGCCTCTGCGTCTCTGTGGTAAACCTTCTTCGTTGACGTTCCGAGGAGAGGATTTTACCACAGAGCGGCTGTGTTTCATTTCAAGAGAAGGCAGGGAGCATTCAGGAGGATTCCTGAACGAGGGTGTGATTCCAATCGGTGCGTGATTTGAGCATGGCGTTGAGCGTGACGAGGAGTTTTCTCATGCAGGCGACCTGGATGACGAGGTAAGGTTTTCCGGCCTGTTTGAGTCGTTTGGCAAAGGCGATGAAGACGGGGTTAAATCGTCTGGCGGTTAAGGCGGCCATATAGAGCGCTGTTCGAACAGATTGGCGTCCGCCGGAGATGCATCTTCGTCCCTTGAGTTTTCCGCTGTCATGGTTGTAGGGGGCGAGTCCTCCGAGAGCGGCAATCTGAGTTCGCTTGACGGTGCCGAGTTCGGAGATTTCCGCGAGCAGTTGTTGGGCGGTGATTTTTCCGACGCCCGGCACGCTGGTGAGAATCGCGGTCTTGGCGGTCCAATCGTCACTGGCATCAAAGAGTTCCGCGATGGCCTTTTCGAGCGTTGCGAGTTGTTTGTCGAAGAGGGCGAGGGTCTCCTTGATGGTCTTGTTCGGAATGACTCCGTGCGTGGTGTGCTGTCGGTTTTTCTCGATGGTTTGCAGATGGATGATCTGTCGTCTTCTGGTGACGAGATCCTGCAATTGCTGCTGGTTTTCCGGGGTTTTGTGGGTGAGTTTGGGTTTGACCAGTTCGGCGAATTGGGCGAGGTCACTGGCATCCATGGGGTCGGTCTTGGCTCGATGCCCGAGTCCTTTGGCAAAGTCGCGTGCCTGTCGCGGATTGACGACGGCGACGGGAATGTTGGCCTCAATGAGCTGGCTGACGAGGGTTCGTTCGTATCCTCCGGAAGCCTCGACGACGAGGAGTTGAAGTGTCGGGAATTGTTTGAGATGCACGACGAGCTGCTCGAATCCCTTGAGGTCATTTGTCAGCGTCCATGTTTTCGAGAATGGTCGAACATGAACGTCGAACTTGTCCTTGGCAATATCGATGCCAACAAATACGGGCGGAGTCACGGGTGCGACCGAAGTAGTCACGGGCGTAGAAGTAATAACGGGCGTAATCGAGATGGTTTTTACCCTGTCTTGCAAATGCGAACTCGAAACAACGGAATCCGAAGTCCGGTTCATGCGGCTGTTCGGGCTGGAACCAACGGAGACACGGCGATCATGCTCTGTGACGGTGTTTTGATCACCTAGGCGCAATCGATCTGCCGCACTCCGGGAAGCCTGCGGCTTTTCGCGGGCGCTCAAAGCC
>CAIJTL010000341.1 GCA_903823545.1 uncultured Planctomycetaceae bacterium | reverse complement strand
CAACATCATCCACTTTGCGAACGGTTTCCTTCAGAACGATCAAGTCCGCCGCGTGACGTTGAGCCTCTTCAACACCGGCGGAATTCTCCAAAACTTTCGTGCGGAGATCGCCAAGTTTAGCCACTTCGACCGAAGCAGTTTCCGCATCGCCTGCCAGTGCTTTCATTTGCTGATGCAGTTCAGCAACTCGCTTCAAACTTTCAGCCGCTTCTTGCTGAGCGGTCTTCTGTGCCAGCAATCCCTCATGCAAACGGATGATTTCCGAAACCACTTCCGCAACCGGTGATACTGCCAATCGCTGGCCAGCAACTCGCTTTTGCAACGCAACGATTTGATCAAACGCAACGGTCGCGTCGTTCGTTGCTTGCGCTTCAATTTCCACTTGCTGACGAAATTCTCGGAGATCACTCAGCGCGGATTTCGCGTTTTCGAACTGACGTCGTTGAGCGATCAAAGCACTGAGCAAACTGTTGGTTTCGCCCGCCTGATCCTTCGCCCCAACGAGGTTGTGCAACCGGCCTTCGACGGACGCCATCTCTCGCTTAATGGAAGCGAGTTCTCGTAACAATGGCCTCCGCATCATGATGTCTAACATCATGAATCCGACTGCGAGTCCCACGATCATGAGGCCCCAACGGATATACGGATTGCTCAACAGATCTTTCTCTGGCACGACTTGAGTTTGTGTGTTAACTGACAAGGCTATTCCTCCATCAAAACCGGTGACTAAGACCGGACGGCCCGAATAATTGGCAGAGCTGGGGATAAGTTCCCCAGCCTCCGTGATGAGTCGCTGTTATCCAATATCGCCAATCGGCTCGGCAAAAATTGCCGATTCAGGACCGCTTACCAACAGGAGGCCCCGACTCAGTCCGAACGCACAAGCCGCGACTGTTCGATGCGATATGAGAGACGCAACGGTCGTGACGATTCATGCCACGAATCACAGTCGTTCGATTTGACAGAATTCAGCACGAAACCTTGATTGTCAAAGGCCAAATCGCGTGCTTCGAGTTACTGTTTCAAGGCGTCAACTTGGATTACTCACAACATCGGTAGGGTGGGACGAGCAAACTCCGTGAATGGTGGGCTGGCGGTCGCTGACTTCGGCGACTGCGGAGCGGCACACTGCAAAAGGAAGTCGTTTGAGTTGGCGACGGCCCACCTCACGACTTACACGACCTTGTCCCACCCTACGTGAATGATCGTGGTCAATCGGTCGGTAGTGGGTCAGTTTCGCTCGTAGTGACCGCATTTATGCGGTCGAATCATCGACCCGATGAATCGGGTCACTACAAACTGACCTAGTACCAATCGGTCGCCTGACATCACGCCGGAGCAGTGCTCATGGAGATCTTGATCGGATTGGGATTCCTGATGTTGGTGGTCACTCTTGTGGGCCACGGAATCTGGATTTTCTTTGCAGCCATTCTTCGCGGTCTCATTGATCCGGGACCGCTGCCGCAAGTCACTCCTTCCGCCGCATCGACCCGACGAACATGCGTCGGTTGCGGCTCGCTCTATGCGATGACGTTTAAGACCTGCCCCGTTTGCGGAGTGCCTGCCAAGCCCACAATCAAGTTGTCTTCGCGTGACCGATTAAATGGCCTTCAGAAGCAGCTCGAACAATTGCTCGCAGACAAACTTGTCTCGGACGAACAATTCAAAACAGCAAGCGAGATCATTCACGAATCTCTCGCACGACTAGATCATCCTCAAATTCCAGTTCTAGAAGCTGACACTGATACCTCGCTTCCACTACTTGAACCGGCCGAGAAGTCGAAACAATCTGGCGACATGCTCGCGTT
>CAIJTL010000340.1 GCA_903823545.1 uncultured Planctomycetaceae bacterium | reverse complement strand
TGGCCTTGCTCCCGATGGGGTTTACCCAGCCGGCACAGTCACCTGCACCGCTGGTGCGCTCTTACCGCACCGTTTCACCCTTACCTCGCCACACGCTGGCAAGCCAACGCGCGCGGTCGGCGGTTTACTTTCTGTGGCACTGTCCCGGTCCTTGCGAACGGTGGGCGTTACCCACCACCGTGTCCTGTGAAGCCCGGACTTTCCTCGGCGAAATCACTCTCGCCGCGGCCGCTCGGCCCGCTCCGCGACCGCACTGTACGGGGCGACTCCGGCCAGCGATAGCAACTCTGAACTTGGTCCAGGACCATCGCCTTTTTCACGTAGGGTGGGACAAGCTCGCTTCGAGCGCCGGCGCACCATCGGAAAACATCGAGAAATCATGGTGGTCCGGCGCGGCAAAGTGCCACTGGCCCCCCCCTACAGGTTTCGCAGACCCAACCAGCCGATGGACTTGGACTTGGTCGGTTTGCAGAGCGAATCCCGGAAATGGGGTGCCACGCAATGCCGTTCAGAGTTTGAGGGGGCAGTGTTGCGAAAACCCCTTTGCACGTTGGCGTTCGGACTCCGATGCCAGCCGTTGTTTGGGGGGCTTTGGCGGGCTGTCGGATTTCTTGCGCGGCCAGTGACGACGTGATTTGGGGCCGGTGCGACGATAACTATCCGTCACCGCTGTCGCGAATTCTTCTCGCAGCGTCGGCATCGACTTGCGAGGTTTGCTCAGCAAGACCGCTCGCAGCCAACTCCGAATGATCGTCCGAGCTCCCGCGCCGGACCAACGACGCGGCGACAGCTTTTCGTCTTGCCGAGCTGCCACGCAACTCAACTGCAACACCCACAGGCTCAGCAACATCGCCCGCTGTTCCGTCAGCGCATTGTACGGCGACCGGCTGCACAGCTTCGCGAACGGGAACGTCCGCTTGACCGTCCGGTAATAGACTTCGCCGCCCCAACGCAGACGGTAGATCTGGGCCGCATCGGCAGCACTCAGCCGTGATTCAGTCAGCACGTTGGTCAGCAAATTGACCGGCGCTTTTCCGTCTTGAATCACGATCATTCGCAACACCAGCGGCGGCTGGTCTTGATGCTGCTGCGGCCACAAATAGACCGTTTCACCTGCGACTTCGTGAGCGACTCCCAGTTCGGTCAGCAACGTGCGATTGCCACCCACTCGGATGACGAAACTGACCTCACGATGGACTAATTCGGTCAGCAGTTCGAACGACACAAAGCCAGCGTCCGCAGTCAGCAGCGATCCCGCCGGCAATGTCCCGAGCATGTCTCGCACATGACATTGTTCGCTGTCGGTGCCGGGCCCGATGCGGACGTCCCAGGGGAGTTCGCTGGCCAAGTGCCAAAGCGTCGTCTGAAACAACTGCGGAGTGGTGTGCTCCTTGCCGGCGCAACCCAGCACGCGTTCGTTGTCTTTCGTGCGCGGACATTCGAAGCGGCTGCCATCGACGGCGAACAACAACCAACCGAGCACGGGCTCCAGCTTCAAAGCCAGAGTGTGCTGCCGCATCGTTTTGGCAGCGGTCTCAAACAACAGCGGCTCAATTCGCAGCCGAGCCGCCGTGAAACCGCTCAGCGACGACGGCACATGCCAGCGTGGCTTGAGCTGTTTCAAGAGTTCCCGAGCCGTCGCAAATCGTTCTGTGAGAGTGTGCCCAGCCACCCAATTGATGAGCACGTCCATCCAAAAGAGCTTTTGAGCCGACCAGCCCTTCTCGCTGCGAAACCGAGCGAACCATTGCGGTGGAAACCAGCGTTCGATCGTCTGCACGACCTGTTCTTGAGTAGGATTTGATTGTGGCTCCGCCACCTTCGAGCCTCCGTGCGTTGAGAATGAATCGTTTCCAATTCACTTGATGCACGAGCTCGAAGTCTTTTGCGAGATGACTTTTTTCGACTTCAAACTACCCATCTTCTGCACGGCGTTTGATGCCACCGATTCGCCCCGTCATTTCATACGGAGGATGGGCCCGCCCGAGGTTGACTGTTCGACATCCCTTCACTCGTGTGCCACCGGGTCGAG
>CAIJTL010000339.1 GCA_903823545.1 uncultured Planctomycetaceae bacterium | reverse complement strand
GCGCCCAATGACGAACCGGACGACGATCTGCCCGACGTCAGCGAACTCTACGAAGAGCTTGAGCAAATCGAACAACGTCGCCAAGGTGACGTGGATGAAGTCTCTCTCGAATTGGCTCAACCAAGCCTGACGCCACTGCCAACAGGGACCAGCGCGCGATGGGTGCCGGATCAACAAGCTGCCGCACCACAACCGATGCAGCCACCTACTGGTTACCCGCCGGGAATGCCAATGCCTCCACAAGGAATGCCACTGCCAGGTATGCCGCAGGGGCAACAATGGCCCGGCCAATACTGGCCGCAGCAACCTTATCCGCAACAGCAATACGCTCCCCAGCAATACCCTGGCCATCCCCACCAATATCCTGCTCAACCGCAGCAGTACCCCGGCCAACCACCGATGCCGGGTTACCCACAGCCGATGCCGCCGGGCTACGGGCAACCGAATTATGGTCAGCCCCAGTACGGACAGACGCAGTACGGGCAGTCGGCCTACGGACAACATGCTGCAACGCCACCGATGATGGCGCCGGCGGCCCCCGCTTTCATCGAGCCGGAAGCTCCTCCTGGCGACAATGACAACCCATTCGCGGCGATGGTTGAACCGGGGCCAAGTGCATTGCCTCCGATGAACGAGATGTTGAATCGCGCGTCGGTCGTGAAGAGCAAGAAGAAGCAAAAATCAAAACAGATGCAGATGGCGGCGTATGTCGTTGTCGGATTGCTCATCGCAGCGGTGGGGGGATTTTTCGCATTCAATAACCCGCAATCAGGGGCAAAAGGAAACGGCAAGAAGATCGCGAATAGCGAATCGACTGACGGAGACTCCGCCAATGATCCCGAATGGGAACCACCACTCGCCGCTCGCCCGACCAAAGGTGATCCGATTGAGCTGTTCTGCATGCCCTATGGCGTAACGGCTGTCGTGCATCTGCGGCCTGCTGAATTGTGGGTTGCGAAGTCACAAGGTGAAGAGTTCCGCTTCTGCTTGGGGCCGCTCGGAGAATGGATCGAAACGCAGATCAAAGAAGTTTGTTTGTACGAACCAGCGCAGATTGAAGAAGTCACGTTCGGTCTCATCCCCAACGTCGTTGGCGAACAGATGCAGGTTGCCGCGCTCGTGAAGCTGAAGGACCGAGTTCAAAAGTCAGACCTCATTAAAGCCTTCAAAGGGGAATACAACGAATCGGGTGCGCAATACCCCGTCTACCTCAGTGAGAAGTACGCTTACGTCATCAAAGATTTGCAGACGTTCGCGGTCGCTCCGAAAACCAAACAGGCTGAGATGGCCGAATCGGTCAATCGCCCGAACGCACAAGCTCCCGGAATGGAAGCGTTGCTCAAGCTGACTGACCGGCAGCGGCATTTGGTTGTCATGTTCGAACCAACGGTCCTGGCCGCTCATGTGCAATTCATCCTCGACAAGCCGTTGCATCAGTTTGCAGATCGGTTCTTGGACTTCTTCAATGCCAAGCAAATCGAAACCGTGGCGTGGAGCATGCACGTTGGGAGCGAAAAGTTTCACTCCGAAATTCAGATGCGAAACAAAACCTCGGTGACCAAAACCGTTTTGCAAAAGCAGATGAAGCAGAAACTCGACAAGCTCCCGCAAGAGCTGGCCGATTCAATTCGCGGATACATGGACCCGAAGGTTCTCGGCCCGCGTCAAATCATCGGACGCTTCCCGGCCATGATGAAGGCGGTGTCGATGGCGACTCACTCATCGACTGGCGAACGCTGGGCCACTCTGACGACATCACTCCCCGAACGAGCGGCTCCGAATTTGGCGATCGGAGCGCTTTTCACTTGGGACGAATCGACTCGAACCGATTTCAAGAAAGCGGCCGCAACTCCTGACAAGGCGAAAGACACTTCCAGCAAACTACCGGATCTCGTTGCTGATCGCTTGAAGCAATTGAAGCTCGAAGTCGAATTCAACCGAGTGCCGCTGCAAGATTGCTTCAAATACATCTCCGACGAATGCAAGCTGGCTATCGAAATCGACGGCGATGCTTTGAAAGCAGCCGGGTTCACCAAAAACATGCCGCAGACATTCGCGATGGGCAAAGTGAGCGGTCTTGAAGCGGTCGCGGGCATCCTTCAACGTTACGCCAAAGAAAAAATCCCAATGGTTTTGATCATTCAAGAAGACAAGAAGCGTGCGTTGATCACCACCAAAGAGTTCGCCGAAAAAGGAAGCCTGACTCCGACGGCGTTACCAGAAGTGACTGTGAAATAACTCAACCGAAACCACTTCGATATTGCCCACGGAACACACAAAAAGACGTGGAAGGAAATCATGTCGGCGTTTGTGACTCGATGAACCGAGATCGCAACAAAGATCGCCATAGTTGCTGTGTTTTTTCCGTGTCATTCCGTGTGTTCCGTGGGCTGATCCCTCTCAGCTTGAGTCAGTAAAGATTGCGACAACAATAAATTCCCGATGACTGGCAGTCGGATTCCTCACCATGGCCGCCGTCCAATTTCAATGTCCGACATGCCAGTCTCCACTGCGGCTTGAGAACCGCGCGATGTTCGTTGGCCGAACATTTGCGTGTCCTGACTGCGCCGCGATGCTGCTCATCGAACCTCGCGGTCACGATGGTGTTTCAGCGCGAGTGACCGTTCCCCAAAAAACGGAAACGCGACGATCATTGAAACCTCCATCGCCTGGCAAATCGCAATCGACGGGGAAAAGAACAGTTGCCACATTGCCCGTCGCAACTCCGCCGAGCTTGGGCATACACCTGCCGCCGCAAAACAATGTCTTGGACACATTGAGCCGCCGACCTGCATTACTTGGCTGGAGCGTTGCGGCTTTGTTTGCGATCGTCCTGTTCGCGGTCATTCATTCTGGTGGTGATGCACCCGCCTCAAAGATCGTTCAGATAGTTGGCGATCAGTCAAACGATGCCTCCCCAACCACGAACTCGAACGATCGGCGAAGTTCACAAAAACAAGAACGGACGGATTCCAATTTAGAGCCATCCGACCAGACCGATCAGACGAAATCATCGAACGATGTTGTCGCCAACAAAACGATTGAGCGAATCGAACTCGTTGAACCGGACGCGACACTTCCACCTGTGAAGCCTGACGAAAAGCCCAAGCAAGCTGATAACGCTATCCCGAAACCGGGCGACGATCCGACGCTCAGTGAAATCAAGGCAGATAGACCAAGGCCAGACGCAAACAACTTGCCGGTTGAGCCTGTCATTGAGCCAGCACCCAAGGCTCCTCCAAAAACCTCAGAGGAAACGATCAATGCGAGGCTGAATCAAAAGGTGGCCCGCTTCGATCAATCTAAGCCCGTCCCATTCATCAAGTTGCTCGATGTCCTCGAAGACCTCGCTGGAGTCCCCATCGTCTGGGACTTGGAAACCGTAGACGACAAGCAATTGCAAAAGTCAGTATCGCTCAAGCAGCAACAAACAACGGTCGGTGAGATTTTCGATGCGGTACTCAAGCAGGTCGGTTTGGAGCGGCGAATTGGCAACGGGCAGATTGAGTTAGTACCAACCAAGATCGAAGAAACCCCAAAACTGAATTGAAACATCAACCGCGAAAACCCAGGATGGCTGATGCCGAACCGAAGCAATCATGACGGTGACTTATCCGTTTCGAAGTGGTTAGCCGTTGGACGCGTCCCCGTTCGCCAAGAGGATGTTTCCCGCAGAGGTGTAGGGGTCGCAAGGATTGAAGAGAACGGGAGTTCGGTCTCCTCTGCGATCTCCGCACACTGCGGGAAAGGTTCGGCTTTTAACATCAGGCGGAAAGGACTTTTACTTTTCGTTTTCGAGATATTTGGGAAGCCGTTGAAAGTGGGTGGCGATTTTTCGCACGATCGAACGTTCTTCAGAGAGGCCAGATAGAGGGCGTTGTTTCAAAAACCGCTCGTGTATGAATGCGACTGCCGATAGGATTTCGCTCGACGGACTTTGGCGGGGCGACTTTCAATTTCACCGATTAACAACCTAGCCGTTGTGAAAGAGACTGCGATGACTCCCACGCAAAAACGACACGAAGTCCGACGCCGTGATCGCGGCGGGTTCACTTTGATCGAATTGCTGGTGGTGATTGCCATCATCGGAATGCTCGTCGCTCTGCTGTTGCCAGCCGTCCAGAAGTCGCGAGAAGCGGCGCGGATGACTCAGTGTAGAAATAATCTCAAGCAGATTGGCTTGGCGATTCAGAACTTCCACGAACAGCGCAATGAACTCCCTCCGTCACGAAACTACGATCATTACACAAGCTGGGCGTTCTTGATTTTGCCGCATTTGGAAAGCGTCAACCTCTTCAAGAATTGGGATCCGAAACTCAAGTATTACTACCAGCCGGACAGCGCTCGTCTGACACCAATTTCGCCTTTCTATTGCCCGACCAGACGCGGTCCGATGAATAGCATCGCCAACGATGACATCTTGTCACCGCTAGAAACCAGTGGGCACGTTTCTGGTACGGTCAGCGACTACGCTTCCTCGGCAGGTTACGGTCCGCCGGGCGTTTGGAATTGGATCACCTCCAACGGTGCCATGATCATGGGGGACGCGACGACCGATCCGCCAACAGTCCCTGTCGGCTGGTACGCTCCGCCAGGAGCCAAGTTGTTGACCTGGAAGAGTCGCACATCGTTTAAGGATCTGGTCGATGGGACGAGTACCACAATCTTGGTCGGCGAAAAGCACGTTCGACCGTCTCGGTACGGGATCGCTCAGGAAGATGGCGCGGTCTACAACGGCGATCATCCTGGGAACTTTTCTCGCTGTGGCGGGCCCGGATACCCGCTGGCCAAGTCGCCGACCGATGTCTATCGAGACAACTTCGGAAGCGATCACGACGGTGTTTGCAACTTCGTGATGGGAGACGGCAGCGTCCGGTCCATCAACGTCCTAATTGCGACAGATCTGCTAGGACGCCTGACCGCTCGCAACGACCGCGAAGTCGTGAATGAATATTGATTGCAGCCCACGGAGCGGACTATCGCAAGAAGAAAGTACCGTGTTGAATCGGCATCATTGCGCGGCGTATTCGACCTCGATCAAGATGTTGTTCATTCGCGGTTTCACGTTGAACGTCAAACCGGACGTTTTGAACGAGCGAAACTTGGCATGCAATTGCGGCGGCGGAAGCTCTCCAGGACGTTCGACTCCCGTTCCTATTTCGTAGTCCGCGATGACAGCAACTCGATGCTCGCCAGCGACCGCTCCATCTTTGGCTTGAAAGGTTCCAAGCTCAAATGTCCCATCAGATGCGATTTCACCCGAAGCGGTGATCGGCTTTTTCTGACCAACCGCTTCAAATTCGACCGTCCCTTTACTCAGCGGTCGACCGTCTGGAAACACAACCATTCCATGAACCACGTAAGCGCTGGGTTGCTTGCCACATCCCAGCGTCATGGCCAGTAGTAACATGAAATAGAAGCGTGTTGAGTGGACGCTCATCGACTTCTCCAACAATGAAATCTCAGACGATCGTTCTGCAATGACTCTGGCAATCACGTTGGGCAGAGTCAACTTCTCAACTGAAAACCAGTGAGACATTCAGGCAAACAACGCATATGCTTCGTTTGTCGTCTCCCTCGAACTCACAATTCTTGTTGATGAAACACGCTCACTTGCGTTCTGATGAGTTATGTCTGCTACTCTCAATCATTGGTATGTCCAAACCGATTTCGGTGCGTTGCTTGGTCCTATGCCCGAAGATGCATTGTTCGAAATGGCTCGAACGGGAGCGTTGTTAGGACGTGATCGCGTTCGCGCGGGAAGTGACGGTGAGTGGCTGCCGGCCGAGTGCGTTTCAGGCTTGTTTGATACCTCTTCGGTAGTACGTTCGCAGGCAGATTCTTCAACATCGCCTCCGTCAACAAGCACCTTCGCTGACATGTTCAATGCACGGCCGGATCGCCGAGCGGCTTTGCCAGCATCTACCAAAACTCGTCCTCCAGCCGAACGTGAGATCGAAGAAAAAGCGGAAGTCGTTGAGACAAAGACTGACGCCACAGCGAGCCGCAAAAATGTTTTTGAGCTGTTTGCAGAACCCGAAGTAACGCCGCACCTAGTCACCGCAGTTCCAAATGTGGTTGAGTTGATTCCAGAGTTGCCAGTTCAGCGAGAGCCTATTGTCTCAGTCCCCCCCTCTCGCCCGCCAGTTGTTCGTCAATTTGTCGCTCCGCAGCTTAAGGCCGCTCAGCATCGTCGCAGTCGAAACTGGCTAACAATTTCGATGGTTGCTGTCTCGCCACTACTATTGCTCGCTACTTGGTGGCTTTGGCCAAGCCAACGACGTGATCTCTCAACAAACTACGTCGCGATCTATCACGAGTGGCAACAACGTCAGAAGAACAGCCAAGATCACGTTGGTTGGAACGAGTTCGTCAGTCGCTCAAAGGCCCAATTGGAAAACTCAATTCCTTGGCTGGAACAAAACGCAGTTCCTGGCCGAGTTGATCTGTCGCTGCTGCTCTATGTGGGGCGCGACCTTCTGGAAATCCTGAATCAGCCCCCTTCG
>CAIJTL010000338.1 GCA_903823545.1 uncultured Planctomycetaceae bacterium | reverse complement strand
TGATCCAATTAGTCGGCGTTTGAGGATCATGCGAAGGTCGGCGTACAGCAACAACACCTGCGTCGTGCGGAGATACATCGAAGACTGAGCGACCGTCAAACGTCTCCAAGCCAGTTCCGAAGTGACGACGACGGCGACAAGAGTGATGATCAGCAACGGCGGGATAGGCTTCAGCAGCCGCTCGGCTTGAGTGACCGACGGGGATGCATCGGCGATCTTCTCCGCATTTCCAAAGACAGTCAGTAAGAGTTGCGACATCAACACGCACACCAACAGGAATATGATCTGCCGAAAGTGGGTGATTGCCTGATGGGACGCTGGCACGGCCGCGGGACGACTTGTTTCGCCGAGTGTGGCCGTTGGGGCTTTGGACTTGGTGCTGAATAAAGTCTTGATGAGTTCTGGCAACGTGCAGCTGATCAAGTCTTTCAGAGATTGATTCCGGCTCAAGAACATCAGCAATCCAAGCACGATTGCGACGTGGACCATCGAACCGAATTCGTCTTCCATTCCCGGTCGGTTCGGTTCTCGAAAGAACAGGATCAACTGAAATGTGACCAGCAGCGGCATCGCGCTCGTCTTGAGGACCAACCACAGCAAAAGGATGACGCACAGTCCGATGACCGAGAACGGCAGGTTGGCCTCTCCGAACAGCAACGCTCCGATCAATACACCGGCAATCGCCAGTTGCAAGATGCCGCGAAATGTCTGCGTGGGCGTGAATCGGCTGGGCGTCATCGGCGCGGTCCTCCTGCGACGATTCGGCCAGAGCGGGCAAGCTCCATTTCGGAGAGGACCAGATGAATGGCTTCTTGCTCGCCGGAGCAAGTGACGGTGGCACCCAGCCGACGCAGTTCTCGGTGAAGCTTCGCGACCTGTTCTCGCATCTGGATCTGTTCGGCGGCGGACATGAGGTCGTCGATCGAGTTTGATTTGTGAAACGTTGAAAAGGTCGTTGGCCTGCGGAACGTCGGGGAGGGGCAGACGAAGGCCACGCGATGATGGCGTCCCAAGGCCATCTTCACGGCTGGCAAAAGTTGTTGAATGTCGGAAGCGTGCCCTAACAGATTAGCGAGCACCACGAAGACTTCGTTATCACGAGCATGACTGACCACTTTCACCAGCGAGTCACTCAGCAGATTCATTCTCACTTCGTGAGCGATCTGCTGGTCCTCTTCGGCAACCGGTTCCATCAAGGCGACGCCGGACTGATCGAGAAACCGCTGAATGTGCTCTGCCATGTACGACGACTGGTGAACCAGCCGCACTTGCTGCGCGACCGAAAGTTGAAAGACCTCGGCCAGCACTCCCGCCAGCAAGAAATGTTCGCGGAAACGGCGACGACTGCGTGGGAGCAATGGTAGCAGCGTGAACGGCACTTGATTGACGCGGTTGTCGAGCAATTCTGGATACCGCTCGCCAGCCAAGCTCATCGCCGCGCTGATCATTCGCGGCGAAAGCGGTGGCGGCGGCACGGCGGAGTTGATCGAAAAGTCAGCCAGAGCATCGAGCAATCGATAGAAGCCACGTTCGCCCATGAGTAGTGGCAATCGCCGAGTCTCACGCTCATCGAACAACATCGCCCCGACCGGATCGCCCACCGAGATCGCGGCTCGTGCGACGCTCGCCGCTACGAAGGTCATCTGATCGAGCAACCGGCAGCCGAACCCGCCCAACCGAGTCCCCATCGAACCATCGACGAACAACTGCACGCGCACCGGGACTTCCGATTCGTATTGCCGAGTCATCAGCTTGCCGCGCCGCGCCGACGCCTTCCACGCAATCGCTTTCGGGGGATCGCCCGCCACGTACTCGCGCAATTCGAGCAATTCCGAACCGAGCCCCGATCGTTGCAAGCGGTGAATGCCATGCTGTGGCAGCGAGTTAGCCCGCTTGAGCAGCGGCTGCACATCGCCCGCCACCGTGAAGGCCGGCAGCACGCGAAATGTCTGCGGAAGGCTGATGAACCGCTCGGCAAGGAAGAACCCCTGAGCGTCTTGCAGGCGGAGCCGAACTCCCGGAAGTGTTACCGCTCCGGCACCACGCACTCGGACCTGATATTCCAGCGTGACCGCTGCCGTGCGAAACCGCAGCTCGAACTGATTGCCGCTGAGTCGTTGGTCAGCGTGGCTTCTCGAAAGAACCTCAATGTTCTCCGGGACGACATCGTGGATCAGCACAACAGGACTGAGAATGGAGGATGGTCCGAAGTAACCCGAAGCGCTAGCGAGGGCGCGCGCTCCAAGACGGGCGGACTTTGAATCAGGCGTTGTAAGGCCTCCGCCCTCGCTTGCGCTTCGGGTTATTTTCACGACGATCATCGCGGTTCGACCGGCCCATAAGCGCCCGGTCGGCTCGGAGAGGCCGTTGACCGTGCGCTCGATCTGAAGACGAGGGAGTTCGACTCGGACTCGCCAGCAGAACAGCGTCCATTCCGCCGCCAACCACAGCAGGACCGACAGTGACAGCAGCGACAACTCTGGGGCTCTCTGCAACACGCCGAGAAGTAACCCGATCATGGCAGGCAGCATCATCCAGCGGCCGCGAGCCGTCATCATCGGCCTGTCCCCCGCACGGGATCGGTCTGCAGAACGGGGACGGACTTGATGAGTTGCTTCACTACGTCTTCGATCGTGCGCCCATCCATTTCCGATTCGGGCTTGAGGATGAGTCGGTGCGAGAGGACCGGCAGGCAGACCGATTGAATATCCGCGTGCGTCAGAAAGTTTCGTCCTTGAAGCAGCGCATGAGCGCGGGCTGCCTTCATCAGGTTGATGGCGGCTCGCGGACTGGCTCCCAGCGAGAGATCGGGATGCTGACGGCTCTTTCGCGCCAGATCGATGATGTATTCCTGCAACTCGCGCGAGCCGAACACTGTGTCGAGTTGCTGCTGAATGCTCACGATCTCTGCGGCACTCGTGACCGGTTCCAGCTTCACCGCTGCGCGGCTATGAAGCGTGAGCATGTCAATCTCCTGCTCGCGTTCGGGATAGCCGACTTGAACACGGAACAGGAATCGATCCAACTGCGCTTCTGGCAGACGATAGACCCCTTCCTGCTCAATGGGATTCTGTGTCGCCAGCACCATGAAGGGTTCAGGTAACGGCAGCGTCTTCCCTTCGATGGTGACCTGTCGTTCTTGCATCCCTTCGAGCAGTGCCGACTGCGTCCGAGCCGGAGCACGGTTCAATTCATCCGCCAACAGCAGTTGGCAGAAGATCGGCCCCTTTCGCAGCACGAAGTCACTCGTCTGCCGATCCAGCACCTGCGTGCCGGTCACATCCGACGGAAGCAGATCGGGAG
>CAIJTL010000337.1 GCA_903823545.1 uncultured Planctomycetaceae bacterium | reverse complement strand
GTTACCCATGTCCCCGAACGCGCGCCACCCATGTCCCCGGTCTTTACAATGAAGGCACACGTTGAGGGCCCAATTCCCGATCTGCTTGCTGCGCGACCGGATGTTCCTGCCGAGTTGAATTCGATCTATCGCCGTTTGCTCGCAAAGAACCCCGACGACCGTTTCCAAACCGCCGCCGCAGTCGTCACCGCGTTGGAGTCATTCACTCGCCAGCACGAAGCGCCAGCGAGTGTTCCTCGTAGCCCTGTCGCTCCGCGACAGGAAATCCGTACATCCCTCGACGTCACTCGCGAGACCGCCCCACCATCGACCATCGACCATCGACATCCCTCGCGAGCCCGGTTCACCTGTCGCGGAGCGACAGGGCTACGAAGACACCCCCACGACCAGCATCATCACGCCGCGACCAGCGCCGCGTGCCACCAGCCCGACGCGTCAGCGAGTGATCATCATTGCTGCGCTCGCGAGCATGCTCCTCGTCGGAATCGTGTTCCAGCTCGTCACCAATTCCAGAACCAACACCAACACCAACTTGGTGAGCCGGGTGGCGTCAGCCCCCGGACAATCCGAGCCGAGCGATCAGGTCCGGGGGCTGACGCCGCCCGGCTCACCGAAGCAGGACGAGGGCTGGCACGGTTGGCCCGCCGAGGCACCGCCGCCGGCGATTGCGCCGTTTGATGCCGAGCAAGCCCAACAACATCAGGAGGCGTGGGCCAAGTACCTCGGCGTGCCGGTCGAGTACACCAACTCCCTCGGCATGAAGTTCCGCCTCATCCCGCCCGGCGAGTTCACGATGGGTAGCACCAAGGAGGAGATTGAAGAGGCTCTCAAGGTTGCCCCGAACGACAAGCAGTGGCAGGAGAGCGTCAAGTCTGAAGCTCCGCAGCACAAGGTGATCCTGACGCAGCCGATTTATCTGGGCGTAAATGAAGTCACGCAAGCGGAGTATGAAAAAGTGATGGGCGTGAATCCCTCCCAGTTCGCCCCAACGGGCATTCACAAAGAAGCTGTCGCCGGGCTGGAGACGACCGAGCACCCGGTGGAAACGGTGAGCTGGAATGATGCGGTCGAATTCTGCGCCAAGTTGAGCAAACAGGAGAAATTGAAACCGTTCTACTTCCGGGCCGGTGAGACCATCACGCCGCTGGACGGGACTGGCTACCGCTTGCCCTCTGAGGCGGAATGGGAGTTTGCCTGCCGCGCTGGTACGGCGACAAAGTACTGGATCGGCGACCAAGACGAAGACTTGGTGCGGGCGGGCTGGTTTGGTGGGAACTCCGGAGGTCGGACGCATGCGGCGGGCGAGTTGAAGGCCAATCCGTTCGGCCTGTACGACATTCACGGTAATGTCTGGGAGTGGATGCAGGATTGGTGGGAACCAACGTACTACGGGGAGTTTCAAGAAAAGCCCGCGCTCGACCCAAACGGTCCATCTTCCGCCGGTTCTCAGCGCGTGATCCGGGGCGGTCATTGGGGCGGCCCCGCGCCCCACTTCCGTGCCTCGTTTCGCAACGCCTCCGGGGCGGGCCGTTCCGGCAACGTTGGTTTCCGGGTATCGCTGTCAGTCGAAGCGGTGCGTCAGTCTTTGAAGGCAGCAGGCCCGGCGATTCCGAACCGTCCGAAAGTCTCGGTGACGGACGGCTCCACATCATCGACCGCGAAACCACTCACGCCGCTGCCGCAACTCGACCTCGACGAGACCGATCCGTTGCCGGGGTGGGAGTTGCCGGCGGGTGCTCCGCCGCCGGTGGTCGCGCCGTGTGAGCCGACGCTGGCGACAGAGCGGCAACAACTGTGGGCCGAGTTTCTCAAACGCCCGGTGATCGAAGAGTTGGACGTAGCCACGCTCGCCAGAGCGTGGGCCGAGAGAAAGAACCCCGTCGAAAAGAAGGGCGATGAGAAGAAGGATGATGGAGGTCAGAAGACCCACGCTCTGGCGAGCGTGGCTACGAAAGATGCGGCGACGATGAAGTTCGCGCTCATCCCGCCGGGGGAGTTTCGCAAGATCTTCACGTGGCCGCGCGATCCGGCGATCGAACGGGACATGCCCGTCCGCCGCTTCCGACTGACGAACCCCTACGCGCTCTCGACCACCGAAGTCACCTGGGACCAGTTCCGCCAGTTCGTCGAGGCCACCGGCTACCAAACCGAAGCCGAAACCAACGGACTCGGC
>CAIJTL010000336.1 GCA_903823545.1 uncultured Planctomycetaceae bacterium | reverse complement strand
CTTCATGAAGCGAACGGCTCGTCACGCGGAGCGGTGACGGCTACGTACTTATGGGGCTTTGCTCGTTACAGCACTTTCCCCGGATTCATGATGCCGTGGGGATCGAGTGCAGTCTTGATGGCTCGCATCACATCGACAGCGGGGCCGAATTCGCGGCGGAGGGCCTCTCGTTTGCCGAGGCCGATGCCGTGTTCGCCGGAGCAAGTTCCGTCGAGAGCAAGAGCGTGAGTGATGAGTTCCTCGCTCAGACGCTGGACCTCAGCGAGTTCTTCAGCGGAGTTCGGATCAATCGAAAAGACGATATGAAAATTGCCGTCGCCGACATGACCGAAGAGTGGGGCGGGAATACGTGAGGCTCGCAGAGTTTCCTTCGCGCGGCGAATGCACTCGGCCAAGTTGGAGATCGGGACGCAGACGTCGGTCACATAGCCGACACCGTTCGGTCGCAGGGCGAGTGCCGCGTAGTAGCCGTCGTGTCGAGCTTGCCACAAGCGGCGGCGTTCGGTTTCGTCAGTCGCCCATTGAAACGGCTCTCTGGAAAACTTCCGCACGATCGCGCCTGCCGCTTCGGACTGCTCGATGACGGAGGATGCGCTGCCGTGAAATTCCAAGAACAGCGTTGGCGTCTCACGATAACTCAAACCGCTGTAGCGATTCACCGCCGCCATCTGCACTTCATCAAGTAGCTCCATGCGGGCCATCGGAATACCAGCCGTCAGAATGGCGATGACCGCATTCACGGCGGAGTCGATCTCCGCAAACGCACAGACCGCCGCCGAGATCGCATCGGGCTTGCGAGCCAAGCGCAGCGTTACTTCGGTGATCACGCCGAGCGTTCCTTCCGAACCAACCAACAAATGGGCGAGGTCATAACCCGCCGACGATTTCCTGGCTCGACTTCCCGCGCGAATGATTTCGCCCGTCGCCAAAACGGCGGTCAGGGCGAGCACTCGTTCGCGCATCGTGCCGTATCGAACGGCGGCAGTTCCGGATGCTCGCGTGGCCGCCATACCGCCGAGCGTGCAGTCGGCTCCGGGATCAATCGGGAAGTACAGGCTCGACTGTGACTCGTCCAAAAACTTGTTGAGCTGAATTCGAGTCACACCCGCTTGCACTGTGACATCCATGTCTGCAGGGCTAAATCGCTCGATGCGATTCATACGAGTCAGATCGATGCAAACTCCGCCGCACACCGCGACGACGCCACCTTCGACAGCGGTTCCCGTCCCGAACGGAATCAGCGGAACGTGACCCTCATGACAAATCCGAGCAATCCTCGCGACCTCATCATTCGTTTCCGGAAACACAACACAGTCCGGCGGCTGAGCAGAGTGATGCGAAACATCCTTCGCATGTTTGAGACGATCTTCGAGTAACTCGGAACAACGGTCTTTAAACAATTCTTGCAGTTTGCGAACGACGTCGACTCGTTGGACAGAGTCAGCAAACACTGGCAATGAATCGACCGATTCGTAAATCATTTATCGAGGCCTCAATCAATCAGTAACTATGAAGCATTCTGAAAAGGGCTCAATCTCCGGCAAGTAATAACGGCTCTCCGCCATCCTTGTTGG
>CAIJTL010000335.1 GCA_903823545.1 uncultured Planctomycetaceae bacterium | reverse complement strand
TCGCCACCACTATCGTGCTCGTCCCTTAAACCTGGAGCATTTGAGATGAGTGGTGGATCGGTTGCATTTGGGCATGAAGACCTTGGTCGTGAATTGAGTGACGCGGAGTTTTTGACTCAGGTGCGTTGGCTTTCGGCGACCAGTAATGCCGACTTGCTGCAAGCGGTGGCGGCGGGGCGACTCGATAAGTTCTGGCGGACGTGGTCAAAGTCAGTCACGACACGCGTGGATCGCAAACAGCGACAGAAGCGGATTGCGAATCGAAGTGCTCTTTGGCCGTGGTCCGATTCGCGCGAACATCCAGCAAAGGCTGTCTGGACGCTTATTGAGAAAGCCGATTGGCCCAAGTTGAGCCGTTGGGCTCGGCAGCAACTCAGCAACTCTGATGCGTGGAGCGACGTCAACACCCCGTTTCAACTTTTGGCGCTCGCAGACGTGCTATTGAGCGGTGAACTTGTTGACGTCGATATCGCGTTGCCTGTTTGGCGGCTCGCGCTGACGTGGGCCATCGAATTGAGCCTGCATCAAAGTGGCCCGGAAGGATGCGAGTTATCCCCCGAACGGCGGTTGCTGTTATGTGGCGAGTTGCCCTGGGTTTTGGGGCAAATCTTTGCCGGCGTGGAAGGTGTCGCAGAGTTCAAAGAGCTTGGTCAGCAATCGCTTCGCAATGAATTGATTGAACTGACCGATGGTGATGGGACCCCGGCCGTCAGCTTGCTGGCCCACTTTCCTCAATGGCTCTCGTCGCTCACGCGCTCTGTCGAAGTGGGGGGCATCTTCAGCGAATCGCTCTTGGACGGCGAATCACTTCTCCGTTTTGAGGATGTGCTGACTAAGGCTGTGATGTTGCTCGACCGTGACGGCAACATGCTCATTTCAACCGATGGCAGGTCACTGACGTCGAAACGCAATGAGTCAACGGCCTCGATCGCAACTCCCACCGTTGCGATGTTGCTGCGTGCGTCCGAGTTGGTTGGGCTCAATGAAACGTCGCTCGCGGCAGAGTCATTACGGTTCCGCGAATTCGTGGCTCGGCATGGATCGAGCGACAAGTTCAAGAGCGATACGTTTGCGGAATCGCCGGATGAGCGACCGATCGTGACTGACAGTGATCTCCCGGCTCTGCAATCTGACTGGGCCGATTGGGCCTGCATGAGAAACTGGTGGCACGCCGACGCGAACACAGCAATCGTGGTGCATAACAGCCCGAAGGTTGAGCTTGAGATCAGCTTGTTCGGCGTTCCCGTTTTTGGTGGCGAATGGGAATTGAGCGTGCAACTCGATGGGAAGCCGCTCGCCATTGATCAAGATTGGAAGTGCATCTGTTGGACCTCAGACCCGGACATGGACTACATGGAGTTGCAGATCGAATGGCCGGAAGGCCCAATGCTCTGCCGACAAGTGATGCTCTCGCGCAAAGATCATTTCCTCGTTATCGCCGATGCCGTCTCGCGAGCGGGTGGGCAAAGAGTTGATCTGCAATCGACGTTTCCATTGCGTCGTGGAGTGAAAGCCAAGGCTGACATGCCGACTCGCGAAGTACGTGTAACGGCTGGTGATGTGAAGGCGCGTTGCTTCCCGGTTGCGCTGCCAGACGATCGACTGCTGAGCACAGTTGGCAGCTTCGATGCCGAAGCGAATGCGATCAAGCTGACACAAGCTTCTTCGAGCGAAGGGCTGTACGCGCCGATCGTGATAGACTGGTCGCCAAAAAGAGCCGCACGCGAAGCAGAATGGCGTACTCTGACAGTCACCGAAGACCGCCGAAAACTCACCCCGTGGGAAGCGGCCGGCCATCGACTGCGACTCGGCGACTTACACTTGGTCCTCTTCCGTAGCCTGGATGGCAGCACCGAATCACGCTCTGTGCTTGGCCTTCACACCGACAAAGAGTCGGTCATCGCACAGTTCAACAACAAAGGCTATGTCTTGCCGATCGTGTCTGTGGAGGCGTAGTAATTCGCAATTCAGCAGGAAGCGTCAGCGAGAGGTCGGGCCCTTTGTGTTGCCGTACTACTCGGTGGCGCGTCGTGCTTCAAAACAAGCGAGCGAGTCGCCTGTTCGACAATTAGCGAGCGTCGTCTTCCTTCGGCGGCGAAGGGATGGACTGAATCGAACGGACTTGCGGTATGACGAGATCAGTCGAGGCGGCAGGCTCGTCGCAATGGACGCAATCCGAAACCGGTTCTTCGATGACATCGTAGGTGGTCACAGGAACTTGTTCGGTGATTTGCTTCGCGACTGTTTTCGTAACCGGCACTTGAATTTGCTTGGTCACAACGTGCGGAACTCGTTCGGTATACGTTTCGGTCTTCTGTCGCGGTACGGACTTAATCTCGGTGACGTTGTGCGTACGCGACTCAATCTTCGGGACCTGAACCACTTCAGGAACTTCGCGTGTGCGAGTCTCTGTGCGATAGTCGGTCTGCTTCAACATTCGAGTGTGAGTTTCGGTACGCGGCACAGACACGTTGTACGTGTAGGTCTGCTGGACCGTTTGCTTGCGCATCACGGTAACGGGTTCTTGAGTCTTGGTTCCGCCGACGACAACCGTCTGTACTTTCACGCCGCCATTGGGTGAATCAACGCTTCGTTTGATGACTTCGCCACCAGTCACGGTCGTTCGCATTTCGGTCTTCGGGACACAGCGGCAGATTTGTCGTGTTCCAGTGCGAGTCTCCGTATGGATCTTTTCGACGGAGTAGGTCTGCGGCACTTCGCGTTCAAACGGGACTTGGATTGAGTAGCTCTCCGTTCGTTGCCGAGTCTCCGGAACCATGACCGTGTGTTGCGTCGTGATCTGGCGAGTTTCTGGAACTTGCTCATAAACCGTGACGCTTCGCTCACGGACCTCATCTCGGTATTCCACCGATTGGATGTCGCGAGTCTCCATCACGGTCTGCGGAACCATGATAGTTTTCACAACAGTTTTGTATGTTGTGCGTGGGACGATTCGGCGAGTCGTCTGCAATGGCGTTTCACACTCAACGGCAGGGTCCGCAGGACAGTTTTCATTGATGACAGAAACGTTTTGATCGTGCAGCAGAATCTGGGCGACTTCATCGTTGCCAGCTCGAACTTGAGGGCCAACCACGAGGCCGGGAATCAACGCCAAAACGAAAAGCTGTTTCATGGAAATCTCTCGCTAATCAAAATTATCAGAACAATCGGAATGGCAGGCTGACTATGCCTTTTGAAAATGTCCAGATTCTTGCGGATGAACTCCGTGAATTCGTCCGTGATTTGTTTCTTTGTGCCGGTGTTGCCGATCGCGACGCCTCAGAAGTGGCGGCGAGCCTTGTGGAATCGAACTTGCGCGGCCATGAATCTCACGGTGTGTTGCGAGTGGAGGAGTACCTTGAGCAACTGACGTCTGGTGAACTTCGCACTGGCTTTGAATGGAAAGTGCTCAGTGAAACACCTGCAGTCTTGATCGCAGACGGTCAGCGTCGTTTTGGGCAAGTGATGTCGCGGCAGCTTGTCGAGCATCTCGTGCCGAAGGCGCGATCGCTCGGCATTGCATGTGGGACGCTAAAGAATTGCGGGCACGTCGGTCGTTTAGCGGAATGGGTCGAACTCGCTGCCCGCCAAGGCTACGCGGCTTTCATGTCGGTCAACGACAACGGTGTGCTCCGCTGCGTCGCACCTCCAGGCGGAATCGCAGCACGGATCAGCACAAACCCATTGGCAATTGGAGTGCCCACGGGTGGTG
>CAIJTL010000334.1 GCA_903823545.1 uncultured Planctomycetaceae bacterium | reverse complement strand
TGGCCTCGTTGTAATTCGCTCGCTGGCGTGTCGTGCTAACGTCCTCCGGATCGACCGAAATCGCGAGTTGCTGTTCACTATCGCCAGCCAACCTCTTCCCATGTGACTAGAGCGCTGCCACCATCACGCGTGGCTCATCACTCGATTGCTGAGTTCCATCCCCCGCCAGCATGTTTCCGCCATCATCGCCAATGTGCAAAATCTCTTCTCGGTAGAAGGGAGCTTGCTTCGGTGTTTCAATTCCCAAACGAACAAACGTGCTTTGAATCTCCAGAACCTTAACCACGATATCGTTACCAATCACCAGTCCCTCGTTAACACTCCGGGCGATGACCTGCATATCGAATTCCCTTGATGAAGAAAGACAGACAAGAAATGAAGAAGACGCTTTGAGACGCGCGGGCACATTCTGACACTCGTCATTCAGCATCGCAAGCTCTTACTGAACCGAAAAAAAACTTGTAAAGAAGAGCCATTTGAAACCTTGACAGAATCCTCGGCTTACGATGAGCCTTCGAGAAAACAACGATTTCTCCGGTGATTGTGCCATATTTTCTGAAAGCCAACTAATGACGACATCCACAGCGATAACAGATGGCCGGTCCCTCGTCGTCTTTCCAGCGATCGAGAATGAGCGACTTCATAAATTGATTGACGTTGCATCGCCAATGCGAGTCTTCAACACTGACGATGCGAACGAAGCTCTCGCTTTAATCGGCAATGCCGACGCCTTCTTTGGAAAGATCACGCCGACATTGTTGGCACAGGCGACGAAGCTGCGCTGGATTCAATCTCCGACCGCGAGTCTGGAGCATTATCTTTTTCCCGAATTGATTGAGCACTCCTGCCTGCTGACCAACATGCGTGGTCTATTTTCGGACGTAATCGCCGATCATGTTCTCGGCATTGTGCTCTGCTTCGCCCGAAACCTGCATACGTATTTGCGTCGCCAATGGAAATCGGAATGGGCGCCGGTTGGGGGTGAAGCTGAACGGTCCACGTTCAGTATGGGGCCTGCCATTACATCCACAATCGATCGCAGCCATCAACACTTGAGCGATTGCGCGTTAGGCGTGGTCGGTGCTGGCGAAATCGGCCGCGAGATTTTGCGTCGAGCCGCCGCCTTTGGAATGACGTTATTGGCGGTCGATCCGGTCTGTCGCCAAGTCCCAGGAGTGCTCGAAGATGTCTGGCCGACGAACCGCCTGAACGATCTGCTGGCCGCGTCTGACTACGTTGTTATCGCAGCCCCACATACCCCGGAGACGTTCAAGCTGTTTCGTTCGGCTCAGTTCGCTCAGATGAAACGAACTTCTGTGCTGATCAACATTGGACGCGGTGCGATTGTGGATCTCGCGGACATCACAGAGGCTTTGCAAAATGGTGTCATTGCGGGAGCGGGACTCGACGTCTTTGAGGTCGAACCGCTTCCCTCAGAACATCCTTTGTGGCAAATGCAGAATGTGATCATCACTCCGCATGTCGCGGCAGCCTCGCCACACATCGCCGAGCGGCATCTCGCGACGCTGCTTGAAAACGTCCGGCGATTCGTTGCAGGCGAACCACTGCTGAATGTTGTCGATAAGCAGAAATGGTTCTGAGTGACCGTAGTGCAAGCTGCCAGCTTGCCGCCACGAAAACTATCCGCGAGCCAAATACTCTTGATCGCGCGGGAGAACAATGGCCTCTAGGAAGTTGACGTCGGCCGGGACCGTCAACATGGCGATCGCTGCGTTGGCGATGGTTTCGACACTCATCATCGGTTCGTCGTCGCTAGCTAGGCCACTCTCAGCGCGGCGTTCCACCAGCACATTGCCGGGGTGCAGACAACAGCATGTGATACCGAGCGGTCGGCCATCCAAAGCGATCGCCTGCGTCAGCCCCCATGTCCCGAATTTTGCAGCGGCATACGGGACGCCACCGGCTCGCGGTCGCTGAGCCGAGATCGAACCGATGTTCAAAATCCGGCCGCTGCGTTGAGTTGCCATGAGCTTGAACGCTTCCCGGCTACACAGAAACGTCCCGGTTAAGCACGCGCCAATGACGTTGTTCCAAGCATCCATCGTCAGCTCATCAATGCGACCACCATCGAAGGCTCCTGCGTTGTTGACGAGAATATCGACGCGACCAAACTGCTTCGTGATGGCGTCAAAGAACGCGACAACGTCGGCTTCTTTGGAAACATCCGCTGGAACAGCCAGAACCTCCGTGCCATCGTCACGCAACTCATTCGCCGCGGCGGCTAACTTCTCGGCATTGCGAGCACAGATCGCCAAACGGCAGCCTTCCTTCGCGAGAGCACGAGCAATCCCTTTTCCAATTCCTTGATTGGCTCCGGTGATGACCGCAACTTGATTTTCGAGACGTCTCATCAGTGTTACTTCTCCCAATTGTGAATCAGCGAATCAACCGCAAAAACGAGTTGCATCACAGCAAAAACACCCCGACCAGGATGTCGAGAATCCCCATCAAACTGGCGCCCGCAATGATTCCAGCGCAAATTGGTTCGTGATTCTCGACCCAAAGATTTCCGGTTGAGTGTTCTTCTTTGATACGCCCGACGCCAAGCAACCAAAACAAGAACGCGCCGGCAAACATGCAGAGCGACGAACGAAAGTCGATCACAAACGCCAAGCCCATTGCGACGGGTGAAAGCGGCAATCGGTTCTTGGTTTTTATTCGGATGACTTCCAAAACCAAAGCGGCCATGCACGCCACAAAGACCGCTGTCTTGACGGACGACGGCAGTTGGTCAAGCCCCTTCGTCAGGACTTCAGCAACCCCT
This sequence comes from uncultured Planctomycetaceae bacterium, assembly GCA_903823545.1. Classification (GTDB taxonomy): domain Bacteria; phylum Planctomycetota; class Planctomycetia; order Planctomycetales; family Planctomycetaceae; genus SXKJ01. Next base: position 4,044 of record CAIJTL010000334.1, on the reverse strand, counting down.
TTCCAGATGGTCACCACTGGCATCGGAAAGTCCTTGGATTGCAGATTCTCAATCGTCGCCGGATTGTTCGGATCGACGTTTTTGGTGAACAGAGCAAAAAAGAGAAACGTGCTGGCGATCGCGCCGCTGATGATCCCGATAACGTGGCCGACCGCTTGTTGACGCGGCTTCGCTCCCAGCATGTAGCCCGGCTTGATATCCATCAGCAAGTTGGAGGAGTTGCCGACCACTTCGGCGGTGATGCCGGCTGTTGCCAAATTGGATTGGATGTCGCCGGGGCGCACCAAGCCATAGAACAATTGCGTGATTTTGCTCGTGGCTCCGACGGGCGTTGTGCTGGTCAATGCAGTCGAGTTCGCTGCGACCAGCGACAGCACGAATGTCAGCGGCAGACCAACCAGCGTGGCCCAAATCGGCACGCCGAAAAATGAGTAACCCATCCAAGCAGAAATGAGGCTCATCACCGGGATCCCAATCAGGGAGATCCAACCTGGGAATTCAATGTCCTTAAGTAGATCTTCGCCGGTTTTCTTTCCGGTCAGACCACGGAAGGCGCTTGTGATCACATCGGGCTTCGAGAGGAACGCCACAAACGAAGCAATCACCATCGCGGCGACACCAGGCCACAGCGACCACAGGGTGATCTGCCTCATGCCGTAGCTGATGCCGTCCGCTTTCGCCTTGATATCACCGATCTGAATCATCCACGGCGCGAGCCAGAAGTAATTCAACATGGCTCCGAGCAACAATGACGTCCCCGCTCGAATTCCCATCAGCCCGCCAGCACCAATCATGGCGATGTCCAGCGCAGGTGAGATTGTCAGTTGTCTGACATCGATGCCTCGCAGACGCGGGACGTTTTTCTCCGTCACGTGAAACAGATCGAACAGGTCTTCGGCAAAATGCCAGACCTTCTCCTTCGCGACGCCAAAGACTTTCGTCTGTAACCAAGTTTGGAGGCTTTCCGACTGCAAGAACTTGATGAGCGCCGCGAGTCCCGCCGCAGTCCCCAACACTTTCGCCTTGAATAATCCGACCGAGGCGTCGGACGAATGCAGGGTGTCCATTACGACGCCAGCGGCTTGACCTTCGGGGAAGGGATGCTGCTCATCGTTGATGAATCGGCGCTTCATCGGGAACGCAAAGAGCACTCCCAAGATCGAGATCACCACGTTCCAAGAAATGATCTGCCACCACGGGATCAGCGTCTTGTTGACGATCATGTACGCGGTCAGCGACGAGATCAGCGGCGCGGTCATGTACCCCGCCGACGTCGCGATCGACTGCATCGCATTGTTTTCGAGGATCGTGAACTCTTTGACGCCGAGTTGTTGCAAGACCTTGAAGAACGCAAAGGCCAAGATCACCGAAGTGATTCCCACACCAAGTGACCAGCCGGTCTTCGCGCCGATGTAGAGGTTCGTGGCGGAGAGAACGCCGCCCAGAATGAACCCGGTGAGGGCGGCTCGAAATGTGAGCTGCGGCATGTCGCCGCGATAGACATTTTCGAACCACCAGCGGTCCTTTTGCTCGACGGTCCATTCGCGAATTTGTTCTTCGGTCAGTTGCTTGATCGCCATGAATTCCTCCAGCACGGTGACTTGCACATCGAATGCGGCGGGAGGTTAGCAGATGTCACAGGCAGGGAAACCTCAGCGTCCCGGAAGATTTCTCTCAAACCACTCGGCTGACGAAGTTGCCGGAGCGTCCGATATCGCTGTGGCCTCGACCTTCCGTTGAGCACCCGCTAACGACCGGGAAACACTCGCAGACTCGATGCACTCGTCAGCGTGCATGCCTAACCTCAGAAGAGTTTCAGTGACCCACGCACCGTTGAACCGGGCCATAAGTGGTTCGTCCAACGCAGCAAAATACGTCAACTGAACTTTGCCAGAAACGGCTGCCGCAAAGCGTTCGATCGCTTCATCATGGCGTCGAGTGGGATGATGCTCGACAACCAAAATCGAAAGCGGGGATGTCGAACTTTCGTCTTTGTCTTCATTCTCATTAACGAGTAATACCTCGGCGATTACCAGAGTCAAAATTCCGGCTGAAATCTCGCGAGTGACGTATTCGGCGGACACTGGTCTATCGATGATTTCATAGACCAACCGTTGGTCATCTAAGCGTCTGCGAACTTCGTTGAGTCTTTCTGGAAAGTGTGCAACGACCAGCACTCGTTCGTGAGAATTCAATTCTTGTCGGCACTGACTCAGTATGTCTGCGAACATGGCCTCTGACGACAGAAAGATTCGATCGGGCAACCGATCAAACTTTGGCTTGGCGAACAACCAATTCAACAGCCCCATCGCGTCCTCGACTTTCACTCGCTCGGCCAGACTCCGTTGGGAATCGGTCGCAGATGCAACTTGCTCGGATCAACGACGACGTGCTTGATGCGTTGGCGTTTCCAGGTGTAAGTGAACTGAACCAACCCGTCGCGTGTTTGAATGACGGCCGGGTAGCTGTATTCGCCGGGATCGCGTTCGAGAGTCAATGCCGCCAGCCATTCTTTGCCCTCTTTTGAGATTGCGGCATTCAACGGTGATCGTCCCTTCGGCGTGTGGTTGTAGACGATCAATTGACGACCATCCGACAGACTCACAGCGTCGGTGCCGGAGTTTGGGTTCGGCAAGTTGGTCAGAGTCAGTGCGGTCCACGAGCGGCCATTGTCCGTTGACCAAGTTTCAAATATTCGACCGCTCCGACTGCGACCGACAGCTTGCAATCGTCCGTCAGCGTAAGTCAAAAGGCTCGGCTGAATCGCATTCACCTCTTTGCTCGGGTCTGTTTTACCGGCTTCGGAGATGGCTGGCTTAATTTTCGACCATGTCTTGCCATTGTCGGTGGAGAGCTCGAAGTGAACTCGCCAGTCGTTCGGGGGTGGGCTGTCTTCGCTGCTGGACCCGCAGAGGATATCGCCATTTGGCAATTGCACTGGCTTATTTTTGATGGGACCAACAATACCTTCTGGCAAGCGTGTCGCTTCGCTCCAGGTCTTGCCGTTGTCGGAGGACTGCTTCAACTCGCCCCACCACTCGTCTGGCGAAGGCCCGACCTTATAGAAGAGCAACAGCGGGCCGCTCTTCGGCTGGAATAAGACTGGATTCCAGCATGGCTGTCGCGAGGCATCCTTCTGGTTTCCGTTCGCGACTTCGATCGGATCGGTCCAGCGTCCGCCGACATGGCGAGACGCCCAAATGCCGACACTCGGATGCTTCTCATGCTTGCCGCCAAACCACGCGGCGACGAGTCCGTCGGGGGTTTCCACAATTGTCGAAGCGTGGCAACTCGGAAACGGCGCGGTCTCGAAAATGAATTCGGAGGTAACGACGCCAGCCTCCACGGCGTGGGCCACAGAAGGCAAAAGTGTCAACAGACAACAGCTCAAAAGTAACAGTTTCCTGGTGCTCATGCGGCGGACTTTAACCGGTCTTGTGACGTTTCTCACCACGAAGTACCGTCCCGCCCCAGTTTAGGAGCCGGGCCGGAGTGCTGCGGTGAATTTCGTATTTCGTGGTGCAAGGAAGCGTCCATGAGCGGCCGACGGTTTGTGTCAGCGGCTTGGCTGATGTCTGTTTGCGTTCTGTTCGGCTGCGCGAGCGGTCCGTCACGCAACTTCTTTTCTCGGCGAGCGAAGCCGACCACCAGCGAAGACGAGTTCGTCAATCGGTTAATGGCCGACGCCAAACGAATGGAGAAGAAGGGAGATCGCGCGAGTGCCAATAACTTACGTGAGGAAGCCAACTCCATCGCTGCTTCATCTGCAACGTTCCAAGACTCAGACGAAACTGCAGCAGTCTCGAAAACAGCAGCGGCCTCGAAAGGTCGATCGATCGAATTACCGGATGAGGCCGCCGAGCAACCGGCTGCTGACGTCAGTGAAGCCAAGAAGTCGCCTAAAAAGAGTAAGTTTTCGCTTGAGGACGATGCGGGCGCAACGGCTCGATTGCAGCTTGATGGCGGGTCCGATGATTTCACTCAGTCGCTTCGCGAACCTCCAATGAAGCGATTAGGAGGGGGCCAGTTCGGTGTTTCGAGTCG
>CAIJTL010000333.1 GCA_903823545.1 uncultured Planctomycetaceae bacterium | reverse complement strand
GGGGCGTCGTCCAAAACCAAGTCATCGTCTAGCAATTCCTCCTTTTTCGCCGATGGCTCTCTGTTGTTTGGCTTGGTCACAGACGCACGTTCGGCCTTCTTAGGCATCGGCGGCAATTCGATTTCTTGGTCAATCGGATCACCGAAGACTCCGCGATCGAGATGAAAATCTCGCACCTCAGCGTGATATCGCTCGCTCATTTCTCGGATATCGGTCGGTCCGCGCATCACGACGCCGGTCGCACCAAATTCATTCGCAAGTTGTTGCTCGTGGAAGTTCCACAACGCCGCCGGACTGACACCGCGTCGATAACGAATTTGGATTGATTCCGGAGCCAACATGTCTGGCTTGCCACCAGACGAAACCAAAAACGCACCGTCGTTAAATGGAGTCATGAAAATTGGGAACAAGTGAGTTCTTGGAGGAGTCACTCCTCGCCATTGTCGGTAATGAATTCGAGCAAGCGTCTTGCCATCACGATGCAATAAAGTTTTCCAGCAAATGGTTGTCGCGTGAGTGGCATCCAAGATCAGGTGCGTGATCGGTGTCTCGAATCCGAGCGACTCGAGATCCTTTTCCAGCGGTCGCAACTTATCGCGAATATCATGCGGGACCACACTGGCATCAACCTCGAACGGATGCAGCATCTCAACCGGTGGATCATCCGTTGAACTTGGAATACGAACGCGCAGGAGCTTCAACAGTGCGGCGATCGGCAGCAAAATTGGCCAGAGAATCCACGGGCTTCCCCAAGAGTGTTCTCGCAAAGTCACACGCGTGCTATCGAGCCGATAAAACATGCTGCCTCCTTCTGCTATGCAATCTTGCTCGCCCAGGTCGATTGCCTCTTAGGCTCAACGACGGTCGCAGCTTTTATCCATGCCGTCACGGACTTTCAACGAGCCAATTCTCGCATAGTGCGTACCGAGCATGTGTCGCGTGAACTCGTTACAACTCTTGGCGAAATTACGAACTCACATTCAAACGGAGACAAACGATGCTCAAGAATTGTCGATGCGTTGCGCGAGTCCTGACACTGTTTCTGGTGCTCAACGCAACCGCTCATGCGCAAGACAAGCCCGCACCAATCGCCGGTCAAAAGGTTTATTCGATCGGGCACAGCTTTCATGTCTTCATGCCTGGCATCTTGAATGAGATTGCTCAAGCGGCGGAGATCAAGGAGCACAAGCAAGTCGGCTTGTCGTCAATCGGCGGATCGCGCGTCATTCAGCATTGGGATGTTGCGGACGACAAATTCAAATCGAAGGCGTTGCTGACGGAGGGTAAGGTCGATGTGCTGACGATGGCTCCCATCTTTTTGCCAGACGACGGCATCGAAAACTTTTGCAAACTGGCCCTCGAACACAATCCCAACATTCGAATCACGATTCAAGAATTCTGGCTGCCACACGATCGCTTCAACGTGGCCAACTTTGGAGCACCTCATCCCATAGCAGATCGGAATGTCCGGTCGATGGCCGAACTGCGTGAGCAACACGCCGCGTACTTCGCCAGCATTGATGAGCACGTCAAAAAGT
>CAIJTL010000332.1 GCA_903823545.1 uncultured Planctomycetaceae bacterium | reverse complement strand
GATGTCTCGCGCGATGCGGCGGCCGTCTGCTTGCTGAACAATGATTTGTCGCAACTGGCCTTCGCGATTCCGCTCGCGCGACGGACCGTCAGCACGATCCGTCGGAATCACGCCTGGGCTTTCGGCTACAACACCGCCGGAATCGTTTTCGCCGCGTCCGGATATTTGAATCCCGCAATCGCCGCGTTTTTGATGGTCGTCAGTAGCTTCGTCGTTGTGCGGTCTTCAATGAGTCTTTCGGAACCGGCACCATGTTCGAGCAATTGACCTGGCCAATGATCTTCGCAGGCGGATTGCTCGGCTCTTCGCATTGCGTGGGGATGTGTGGTGGTTTTGCGATGACAGTGGGCGCATCCGCTGTTTCCTGGCGAGCAAACCTGATGCGGCAACTCACGTATTCGGTGGGGCGACTTTGCACCTATGCGCTGCTCGGTGGCTTGGTGGCGGGACTCGGTCGTCACTTTACGCGAGCCATGCCGGCCGTTGAATGGGGCCAGGCAGCACTCGCACTACTTGCGGGATCGCTACTCCTTTGGGAAGGACTAAAAGCGACTGGAATTTGGCGAGGGGTCCGCTCGCAAGTAAAGCACCCGTGCCTGATTCGATCCGGTTTTGCGTCGTTACTACGAAGCGGACAGCTCTTGCCAATCTTTATCTCTGGATTCACGACTGGCTGGCTGCCATGCGGTCTCGTCTATGCGTTTCTGGCGATGGCCGCACAGAGCAAGTCGATCCCCATCGGAGCCGCGACCATGTTTGTGTTTGGAGCGGGAACCATCCCGCTGATGGTCGCGACCGGCCTAGCTCCCGGTTTGGTTGGCCTCACAGCTCGGAAGCGAATGATGTCGTTCGCCGCTTGGGCGGTTGTGGCCACAGGTCTGTTGACGATCACTCGTGGCGTCACGTTGGCACAATCGATTGATCGTGGCGAACCAGCGGCCTGCCCATTCTGTCGACCAGCGGCGGAATCAACATCACAGCGTTGATCGCTTCACTGCTAGCGTTGCAGCCACAAGTCCCGCCAACAATGTCAGCAACAGCGTGATAAAAGTCGCGACACCGTAGACCGCTTGGTTGGCTTCGTCTGGTCGATTCTTTACTCGCAAAATCTTCGTCGAGATGATGCCGCAGACCCAATTCCAGTGCAGCACCAGATGCTCCAGTGCAAGCAAGGCGACCACGCACAATGTCGTGAATTGCACGTCGTGCCAACGGTCGAATGACAGCCCCCACAAAACCCAGCCGTCGGCTTTTGTGGGGGCTGGAAACACCATCCGCATCACAACCGAAACCCACAGCAAGAAGACCGCTGCGACTAACAACAGCGCATCGAGCACAAGGTTGATGATCGACTTCGACATCGTTCGCGTCTTGGATTTTGCTGCTTGCTCGTCGGGGATATCGGCTCGCAGTTCGTCCACGCGGAATTCCTTTTGAGGAATCAATTCAGCGACGTCACTTGATGTAGATGGTCTCATTTTGCTTTTACTTCGATGGGTCACGAATCAGTTTATGACATTCGACGCAGGACCGACTCAGCTTGACCCAAGCGTCTAATGCCCCATCGAGATTGTCGTCTTCTGCTTGGCGAATCAGCTCTTTATTTGCGAATTCAAACGCATTGAGCTGACCTTGGTACGCAGACTTCTTGGTGAATTCGTTGCTCTTCAACCAGTTCTCCAGAATGTTGACGACCAACATTTTCTGGGCTTGTTTCCTCACCGCTTCCAAATCTCCGTGAGTGAGGTCCGCGAAAATATGCTGAGCAGCATCCAATTTGACGTGCATCCAACGATCTGAATCCGCTTCCTTCTGAGTCGCTTCAGATTCCTTGGTTTTGTCGGTCGATTTCTTTTTCTCTTTGTCTGCCGCCACAACAGCCACAGCAGTGACCGTCAACGCGAGTGTGAGCAACCATGCGAAGCGTTTCATGAAATATCTCCGTTGCTTGAGGCCGATTGAGTCAGACATCCGTCTGATTCCGCTGATAAAGATCGCACGCAGCCGTGCGTCGCCGCACACGCGGCATGTTCGGCT
>CAIJTL010000331.1 GCA_903823545.1 uncultured Planctomycetaceae bacterium | reverse complement strand
TTCGGATCGACTCGTGCGATCACGGCCTCTGCAAGTTCTCGAATCGACCACGGCTCGTCGCTGCCAATGTTATAAACTTTTCCTGATGCTGCGGGAGTCCCCATCAGCTTGATGATGGACTCGACCACTTCACGCACATGAGCGAAGCAGCGGACTTGGCCGCCGTCGTCGTACACAATCACTGGCCCACCAGCCAATGCTTGATCGACAAAACGAGGAATCACCATTCCATAGTGGCCGACTTGCCGCGGACCAACGACATTGAAAAACCGAGCAATCACAACTGGCAGCCCGTATTTTCGGTAATAAGCCAACGCTAAGAATTCGTCGATTGCCTTCGAGCAGCCATATGCCCAACGCGGACGTGATGTGGGTCCCAAGTGCAGGTCATCTTCTTCGGTCCATCGCTCCTTCGGGTTCTTGCCGAACACTTCGCTGGTTGACGCCAAGAAAAATGGTTTGCCACCACCTTGGACCGCTAACCGCAAGAGCGTTTCCGTCGGATAGATATTCGTCTCGATCGTCCGCACGGGGTCATCTGCGACCAGCTTCACTCCAACAGCCGCAGCCAAGTGGTAGATCACGTCAACTTCATGAACGACTTCTGCCAGTAACACCGGATCGGTGATTGACCCCGATCGAAAGGTGAGATTCGGATTGGATTCCAAGCCCTTGAGGTTGTCTCGCTGCCCGGTAGAAAGGTCATCCAAAACGACAACCTGGTGCCCGGCCGCCAGCAGATTTTCCGTGAGATGACTGCCGATGAATCCGGCACCGCCGGTTACCAAACAACGAGACATGAAAGAGCCTTTACTCTGAAGAACACACCGCTGCCCCGCTGCATTCAAACTAACTCAACGGTGCAAATAGGACATGACGCAAGGCAAATTAGCCGAGCCGTCCCGGCGCGAATAGGCTCGCTTGGTTCGAGTTCACAGGAGATTCATCGGGGCTCAGATTAATTGGCGTGATGCCGCTAAGATTTTGATCTTCGACGATGCGACATTATTTCTTCTTGTCGTATGAGTCCAAATCAAAATCGCCGAGATCAACTTGGCCTCCGACTTTTGAAGCGGGAAGCTCGACGATGATCGGCGTACTCTTCTCATTAAACGCTCCGGCCAATTGATCGCTTTCCATCCCGTGATCACGTTGAAAGACGGCCAACTTGTAGCGTCCGGCCGCGAGCCCTTTGCCAGAACCGACGACCTGAAACGTCCCGTCCGGCTTGGCCAATGCTCGCTCGGGCTCACCAGGTTTGTCGGCAGGAATGAGTGCCACTTGCACCATTCCCGCGCCAACCGCTTGGTTGGGAACCGATAAAGGTTGGCCCCCTTTCAACAACTTTCCTCGGACCACAACTCCTGGCTTAACGGAGTCATCTCCTCCACCGCACCCAGCGAAAAAAACAAACGCCATGAGAATGGCTGAGTAATGATTACGAAGCATCGACACGACTTTCGGAGTTTCAGAGGGGACTAATCAAAATTGACAGGCTGATTATCAGCTCGCTGCCCAAGCCTGTGAAACGTATTGACGTCGATGCTGTAATTGATCGACTTTGTGGCCCCATCTGAGAAAAGCACTTGAAATGTTCCGGCATGGGAACTTCCAAAACGAAGCTCTCCCCAGCCGCTTCCATTCTGGCTATCGCGACGTGGTTGAATACTGGTT
>CAIJTL010000330.1 GCA_903823545.1 uncultured Planctomycetaceae bacterium | reverse complement strand
GCCAAAGACGGCAAGCTCGATCCGGTCATCGGCCGCGAGCATGAAATCGAGCGAGTCATCCAAATTTTGATTCGCCGCCAAAAGAACAATCCCGTTCTCATTGGCGAAGCAGGCGTCGGCAAGACTGCCATCGTCGAAGGCTTCGCTCAGATGGTCGTCGATAGTGCGGTTCCAGAACTGCTCCGCGATAAGCGAATCGTCGTACTCGACTTGGCGATGATGGTTGCCGGAACCAAATACCGCGGCCAGTTTGAAGAACGCATCAAAGCGGTCATGAACGAAGTTCGCCGTGCGAAGAACACAATTCTCTTCATCGACGAATTGCACACGCTGGTCGGTGCCGGTGGTGCCGAAGGTGCCATTGACGCGGCAAACGTGCTCAAACCCGCGCTCAGCCGTGGGGAGTTGCAGTGCATCGGAGCGACAACACTCGACGAGTACCGCAAATATATCGAGAAAGATCACGCCCTCGAACGCCGCTTCCAATCGGTCGTCATCGAACCTCCGAGCCCAGAACAAGCGGTGCAAATCTTGAAAGGGCTGCGCGAACGATATGCCACGCACCACCATGTTGTTTACACCGACGATTCGCTCGAAAAAGCGGTCGAATTGTCGCAGCGTTACATCACGGGACGTTGTTTGCCGGATAAGGCGATCGACGTCATCGACGAAGCAGGTGCCCGCATCCGACTGAAGTCGATGGTCCGTCCGCCAGATCTTAAGGAACTGGAGGGCGAAGCCGAAAAGCTCAATCAAGCGAAAGAAGAGGCTGTCGCGAACCAAGACTTCGAGCGTGCCGCTCAATTGCGCGACCAGGCTGACAAGCTGAAGAAGAAAAAGGAAACGCTGACTCGCGAATGGAAAGAGAAGTCCAAGGAAGCGGACGGCACAGTTGATGGCGAAGTGATCGCCGAAGTTGTCGCCAAGATGACCGGCATTCCGTTGACTCGCCTTTCGAGCGAAGACGCTGTGCGTCTGCTTGAAATGGAGCAGGAAATGCACAAGCGAGTCATCAGCCAGGACGAGGCCATCAAGCAAGTTTCGAAAGCTGTCCGTCGGAGCCGCAGTGGTTTGAAAGATCCAAAGCGTCCGACCGGTGCATTCCTGTTCTGCGGTCCGACCGGCGTCGGCAAGACGTTGCTCGCGAAGACGCTTGCCGAATTCATGTTCGGCGACGAGGACGCTCTCGTGCAGATCGACATGTCCGAATACATGGAGAAGCACAACATCAGTCGCCTGATCGGTGCGCCTCCGGGTTATGTCGGCTATGAAGAAGGTGGACAACTCACCGAAAAGATTCGCCGTCGTCCTTACGCCGTCGTGCTTCTCGACGAAATCGAAAAGGCTCACCCCGACATCTACAACATGCTGTTGCAGATCATGGAAGAAGGCCATTTGACGGATAGCTTTGGTCGCAAGATCGACTTCCGAAACGTCATCCTGATCATGACCACCAACACGGGTGCCGAAGTGATCAAGGCCGGCGGCGGTTTCGGCTTTGCGAAGAAAGACGATGACACTTCGTACCAAGGGATGAAGCAGCGGTTGATGCAGGAAGTCGAGAAGGAATTCAAACCGGAATTCCTGGGTCGTATCGACGAAGTTGTCGTCTTCCGTCACCTGACTCGCGACAACCTGAAGAACATCGTCGAGATCGAACTGGTAAAAGTCCGCGAACGACTTGGCGAACGAGGCATGAAGCTCACCCTCACCGATGAGGCCAAAGAGTTCCTCATCGACAAGGGTGGCGACCTCGATTACGGCGCCCGTCCGCTTCGCCGCTCTGTCGAACAGTGGATCGAAGACCCGCTTTCCGAAGAACTGCTCCGTGGCACATTCGTCGGAAAGAACTTGATCACCGTTAAAGTGGCCGAAGTCGGCGACCAAAAGCGACTCGACTTCGACGGCTCAGTCGAACAGGCTGCCGAGACGGCCGCTGCGACGCCAAGCAATGAACTCGTCGGTGCCGGAACGGCAACTGATTCCGTCGTTGCGTCGTAGTTATCAGATCGATAGCAGGCGTTACAAAATTAAGTCGGTGGAGAGTTCCATGAATTCTCCGCCGACTTTTTTGTTGGCAGCCAAGCCAAGATTGCGTATCACTAAAAGGCGAGCGTCAAGAATCACCCCTCTGTGTCTCCGTGGTGAATCTCCCCTTGATGGAGTTCCACAATTCCGTCCCGATTACTCACCGTTCACCGATTTACTTTCCCGGTGCGG
>CAIJTL010000329.1 GCA_903823545.1 uncultured Planctomycetaceae bacterium | reverse complement strand
GCCCGCGTAATGCAGCTCGCCGACGCTGCGGCCGGTCTGGCCGAGTTGATGCAACGTGGAACTCCACGACGCATGCACGGCGGGCCAATTGCAGCGATACGTCGCCGTGAGTTTGCCATCCCGATCGGTGAAGACGTGATGTCCCGCCTGATACACGCCCGATTGCGGACTGTTGAACTTACCGGACAACCCCGAGACCAGATGCTGGCCGACGGGCAGATAGTGTTGGGGAATCGGCAGCCGCTTCGCCGCAGTCACGTCGTACACCGGCACGCCTTGAGCCGTGAACCGCTGCGGCTTGAGTTCGATTCCTTCGACGTACCAAATCAATTCGCGCGACGGCGGATAGCCGGCGCCCACATCGGCTCGGTAAGTCGTTCCCGGCAGATGCTGGAACTCATCAGGCCCAGGCCGCGCGTCGGCGTTCAAGTCGGTCCACAAGAAGATCGCTTTCGGATCGTCCTTCACCGACGGGAACGCCTTGTTGTGCTCGTGCGAGCCGATGGCCAGGATCGGCCGGTACTCACCGCGCTCGTCGGCCTGAAACAAAATCGGGAAGCCGTTCGATTGCAGCAGGTACTCGCGCATCGAGTCGCTGACATCGCTGCGAAACATCCGCGCGGAACCGAACAGCGTCCACGGCGCACCAGTCCAAATCCAGAAGGGCGAGTCCGCAGGTTGAGCCGTGCTGACATAGCTCCACGGCCGATAGCCCGGCTTCTTACCTGGCTCCAGCTTGTAGATCACTCCGTACCCGAAGCCGAGTGTCGGGTCTTGCTCGTGCAGGCAAGTGGCGTTGGCTGAGTACCACGTTGTGCCCACGAAGTCCCTCACGAACTTGTTGTCGCGATCCCAGACCGCGATGCGTCGAATCAGACCAACACCAGCCGGCCGATCCTGATCACCGTTCTCGGCCACCCACAGCGAACCATCGTCATCAACCGAGATCGCTTCGACGCAATGCAGTGCGGCGGGGTCGAACTCCAGCCGCTGACCTTGGCCTCCTTTGGTGCCGATCGCGCGGAGCAGTTTGCCATCCGGCGCGAACACTTTTGTTTGATAGTCCGCGCCGCGATCCATCACGAACAAGTTGCCGTCTTTGTCCGTCGCCAGGGAGCCGGGCTTCTCGACTTCGGCGGGAGTGACTCGCTCCCACTGCGGATTCGCGTCTTGAACCGGCACTCGGAACAAACCTGCAACCGACGAGATCAGCAGCCCGCGCCCCGTTGCATCGAATGCCAAGCCGTTGCGCTGACCGGCATGATCCATCGGCAGCACGACTCGGTTTTCGCCGGTGTTCTTGTCGAAGATCACGACGCGGTCCTTCCAGTTCGCGTCTCCCTCCTTGTGAACGAGCACCGCGGCCTTGTCGGTTCCAACCGCGATGGCCCACACGTCCTCATCAAACTTGAGCAGCGGCTGCGACCCCTTCGCCGTCTGAAACGGAGCGTTGCCTCCGGTGTGGTACTTGATCCGCTGGATGTCCTTGCCGCCGCCGAGCGCAATCCACAGCAAGCCATCGCTCGCGGCCATCGCTTTCGGCCCGCTCCAACCTCGACCGAACGCATGCGTCTTCTTGTCATCCGCCCCGAGCACGAACCCCGGCGATCCCCCTTCCGCCGTGTGCCCACCGAGAGCGACTCGCCACGCGCCGTTGTTGTGGCCT
>CAIJTL010000328.1 GCA_903823545.1 uncultured Planctomycetaceae bacterium | reverse complement strand
GCTGTCAGAAGTCCGATCAGCAAAAGTGCCGACGGATTTTTACGGAGCCGCAAGACCTCGCGGTTGAACAAGATTTTCAAAAATCGCGGTCGGACAATCATGTGTAAGCCTGCCCGGTCAGCTTGAGAAAGACATCCTCGAAGCGAAATTCTTGTGAGTGCAATCGAACCCCGGCGATGTGCTGCACAATGTGAGCGAGTCGTGCTCGCTCGGCTTCGTGGTCCATGTTCAACAGCTCTCGCTGAGTCGCGTTGTTGGCCTCGTATTGCACGGCCACTTTGTGTTCGGCATGACGTGTGACGAAGTTGGTCGGCGTATCGCATTCCACGAGCCGTCCTCGACAGAGGATTGCCACGCGATCGCAAATCTCTTCAACCTCTTCCATGTCGTGCGTTGTCAGAAAGATGGTCGTCCCGTCTGCGGCAAGTTCGCGTAACATGCGGCGAACCAAGTCGGTGGAATGAGCATCGAGATTTGCTGTTGGCTCATCGAGATAAAGAATGCGTGGTCGATGCAAGATTTCACGGGCGATCAACAGCTTGCGACGCATCCCTTTGGAATACGCGCGTACGGGTAGATCAGCCGCTTCTGAGAGTTCCAATTTCGCAAGCACACGCCCGACCTCGGACAGCGGGGTCGAGTACAGGCGTGCGAAGAGTTCGAGATTTTCGCGGCCCGTGAATTCCTCAATGTGGTTTTCGGTATCAGGCACGTATCCAAAGAGCGGTTTGACTTGGTCGAACTGTTGCGGCATCCGGAACCCGGCCACCTCGACGCGACCGCTCGAGGGTTTGCGTCCTCCGATAAGCACTCGAATGGTCGTCGTCTTCCCCGCGCCGTTTGGCCCCAAAAATCCGAACAACTCTCCCTTCCGGACTGAAAGGCTTAACCCGTCGACTGCGACGAATTGGCCGAAGCGAACCGTCATTTGATCGAGAGTAATGAGGTCGGTCATTGCAGGGGGTCTGTTTCGTGCGGCGTTGAATAAGAGGGGAAATTTGCGATTGGAGATTGATCGGTGGCCATTTGGGTTAACGCAACGTGCTTCCGCGTTCCTCGTCTTTTCTTTGAGCCTGCTCTTCGCGCGAACGGCGTGCCGTCTGGGAATTACGCTGATGTTTGCGAGACGCCGTTGCAATCGGGGTCGGGGCTTGTCGCTTTTTTTCAACAAATCCGTGTTGCCAGTCCGCCACTCGAAAAAAGCTGACCTATGTTTTCTGAAGACGTTGATTCTGTCAGTTGCCGTTGAGGTGCGCTGACTCAATGACGAATCGCCCCATCATTCCCCTCGTTTGAATTGTGTTGGAATCCACTCATGCCACCTGCCACATTCGCTGGAAGATCTGCTCGCGGACTCGAATCCCCGGCTCAAGATTTCGAGGAGCTTAAACGCTGTATTCACGGCAAGCTCGTCGAAAAACTGGACCTCACTCGGCTCGGCGATTTGCAGGGAGACACCTTGCGCCGCGAAATCCGGCTCGTGGTCGAACATCTTTGCGATACCGAAAACGCGTTGCTCAATCGTTCTGAACGCGAGCGATTGATCGAAGAAGTTTTGGATGAAACGTTCGGCTTCGGACCGCTTGAGATTCTTCTCAAAGAACCCGGCATCGCTGACATCATGATCAACGGGCCGAAGAACGTATTCGTCGAAAAAGAGGGACGCATTCAGCGACATAAGGTGACGTTTCGAAACAACGAACACCTGCTGCAAATCATTGATCGAATCGTCTCAAAGGTCGGACGTCGCATCGACGAAACATCGCCGATGGTCGATGCCCGCTTACCAGACGGCTCGCGGTTGAACGCGATCATCCCGCCGCTAGCGATTGACGGGCCATCGCTGACGATTCGCCGATTCGGTTCAAAACCGCTGACATTGGAAGACCTGTTGCGCTTCGGCGCATTCACTCCCGAGATGGTCATGCTGCTCGAAGGGGCGATCAAGGCTCGCCTCAACGTGATCATCAGCGGTGGTACAGGTTCCGGAAAAACGACCTTGCTCAATACCCTGTCGAGCTTCATCGGAGCCGATCAGCGCATCATCACCATCGAAGATGCGGCGGAATTGCAGCTTCAACAGGATCACGTTTTGCGACTTGAAACACGTCCGTCAAACGTTGAAGGTCGCGGACAAGTCACGGCGACTGACCTTGTCAAGAACGCCCTACGTATGCGTCCCGACCGCATCATCATCGGCGAATGCCGCGGTGCTGAAGCGCTCGACATGCTGCAGGCCATGAACACAGGCCACGAAGGATCAATGACGACAATTCACGCCAATACGCCGCGTGATGCTGTTTCACGTTTGGAAACGATGATCGCAATGGGTGGAATTGAATTGCCAATTCGAGCCTTGCGATATCAGTTCGCATCGGCCGTCAACATGATCCTTCAGGTCAACCGCCTTCAAGGTGGACCTCGTAAAATCACGTCAATCACGGAAGTTTGCGGCATGGAACAGGACGCGATCGTCATGCAAGAAATCTTCAAGTTCACTCAGGACGGTATCACTGAAGAAGGAAAGTCCTTCGGCCACTTTGAAGCAACTGGCGTTCGACCCACATTTATGAACCGCCTGGAGTCCTCCGGCATCCGGCTTCCCGCCAATTTATTTGCCGCGCGAAGACTGGGCGGCAAGTAATTATTGAGGAATAAAGACCATGTCAGTCGGATTAACTTACATCGCTGCCTTCCTGTTTGTCGCCAGCCTTGTTGGTGGCGTCTATATGCTCACTCGGGACTTCGGAAAAACGTCCGAAGAAGAGCGTTTGGACGTTTTGACGGGACGACGTCGCGATGAACAAGATTCGGAGTCGCTGCAGTCGCTCATGAAGGGGGGGGATCTCCTCAAAGAAACGGCCAACGGTGCATCGAGCCTTATTAGCAGTATCTCGGCGAAATTCACCGGCCTTGCAGAGTACCTGCAGCAAGCGAACTGCAATGTCTCACCTGACAAGTTTCTCACCATGATTCTTGGCGGGATGCTTATCGGAGCTGTCATCGGTTGGGTCGCCCGTCTGCCGGCGCCGCTATACCCGGTTTGCGGTTTGTTGGTTGGTAGCGTTCCGGCGATCGTCGTTTGGTGGAAACGAAGAAGTCGCATGAAATCATTTGCAGCACAATTGCCCGATGCCATGTCATTGATCGCGCGTGCCTTGAGGTCCGGACATAGTCTGGCTTCCGCGATGAACGTGATTGTCGATGAAATGCCGGCTCCGATCTCAGTTGAATTTGGAATGGCCTATGAGGAACAGAACCTCGGAATTCCGATAGAACGTGCCCTGCGAGGCATGCTGAAGCGAATGCCGAACTTTGACCTCCGGTTCTTTGTGACCGCAGTTGCGATTCAAAAACAAGCAGGTGGTGACCTCGCGGAAATCTTGGACAAGATTGCCTACGTAATTCGTGAGCGATTCAAAATCCTGGGGACCGTCGCCGCATTGACAGCCGAGGGGCGCTTGAGCGGTATAGTATTGATGGCCTTACCAGTTGGCCTCTTCATAGCGATTTATGCTTTGAATGCTGAGTATGTGTCATTGCTGTTTACCGATCCGTTTGGTCGTCAAATGGTTGCAGGTGCAATCTTCATGCAAATCCTTGGTGCGGTTGTTATCAAGAAGATTGTTGATATCAAGGTGTGATATCTGGTTACGTTTAGAGCCAAGTGTCATTGTCGAGTTGTGATCTCTTTGAGTGTCGTTGAACGAAAACTGTTTTTTTCCTAGTCATTCCAATTCGTGAGCACATCATGGACGTCATGCAAGTCCTTCCGTGGGCAATCTTCGGGCTCATTACATGTATCGTTCTCGGTTTGATGAACGTCGTGAACTCACGACAGTCAAGAGCGATGGAGCGTCTTGATGAATTGCGAGATCCAACACTTCGTGAAGATAAGAAGCTCTTGAAGGAGCGATCTGGTGTTGCAGCTGCACTGGAAAAGGCCGCCCCGGCATTGTCGCAGGCAATCGCACCAAAGACAGATATTGAGCGCAATGATCTTAAGCTCAAACTAGCAAACGCTGGATTCAATAATCCAAACGCGGCCTCCATGTTCTTGACCATCAAGATGATCAGTCTGGGTATCGGGTTGTTAACGGGCAGCGGTGCTGGCTTGGCTATGTATGGCCTGAAGCTAAATGGTTTCATTGCAATGATTACTGGTGGCGGCTTGGGTTTTTATCTTCCAGAAGTCATCCTGTCATTTATCAGGAGAGGGCGGCAAGAAAAGATATTCCTGCAATTGCCAGACGCACTTGACCTACTCGTTGTTTGTGTCGAGGCGGGGCTTGGTTTAGACGCAGGAATGCGACGAGTGTCGGAAGAATTACAAGAGGCGGGCCCAGAAATCTGCGAAGAGTTCGACCGTTGCAATATGCAAATGCAGATGGGTAAACCGCGTCGCGAATGCTTGCGAGAGATGGGACTTCGGGCCGGTGTTGATGATTTGCGTGCTTTAGTTGCAACATTGATCAATGCAGAACGATTTGGCTCATCCATCGGTCCTGCGTTGCGTGTTCAATCCGACACAATGAGGCTCAAGCGACGTCAATATGCTGAAGAGCGAGCTCAAAAGACTGCGGTTCAGATGCTTTTTCCGCTCGTGCTGTTCATCTTTCCGGGCATCTTCGTCGTTTTGGTCGGTCCGGCGGCAATCATGATGATAAACAATATGGCGATCTGATTCTGCTGCGACGACATCTCGGCTCACTTCGTGAGAATGAGTTTGTCTGTCTTCGTGATACGCAAGCGGTAAGTCTCGTTGTGATGGCGAATTTGGATCTCTTTTTGTCCTTGAAATAGCTGCTCGCTAGTGTAAAGCGGCTGTTCGGAGTTCGGTTGGCTGGATTCCGCTTGAGGCAAATCGTGATCGTGCTTCAGCAGAGGCTCATTCTTTTCTTGCGGCATTTCGAGTCCCCTTTTCGGACTTGCAACCCTTGGGTGGGCGGCTATCCTGATGCAATTGAGACTCAGTGTCAATTAGGTGCAGCACGAGTCTCTGAGTTAGCCAGCCTTTGCTGAATTCTCGCCAGCCAAACTCCTTCCGCTTGGAATCCAACTGCACGGTTCCCCTATCACTCGCGAGGAGCGTTTCTGTGACAAAGTATTCACCGCTATCCGAAAAACGTCGTGGATTCACGCTGATCGAGCTGCTGGTCGTGATAGCGATCATTGCGATTTTGATTGCGTTGTTATTGCCCGCTGTGCAACAGGCTCGTGAGGCCGCACGACGCAGTCAGTGCAAGAACAACCTCAAGCAGATTGGATTGGCTCTGCATAACTACATGGATGCAAGACGATTTATCCCGCCATCGGCCTGCCTAGATACGAGCACAACCACGAGCGTTTTTTGGTCCGCCCAGGCCTACCTGCTGCCTTATATTGAACAGTCCAATTTGCAGAAGTTAATTAACTGGAATCAGCCGTATGGGGTTCAAGGAAATGTGGCGAGGACTCGCGTTCCAACATTTTTGTGTCCGAGTGAGGTCAATGACCGCGAGCGACCTGACCCTCAACCTACGGACCCTAATTTCACGCACTACCCGTTGAATTACGCTGCCAACATGGGGACGTGGATGGTGTGGGATCCAAATACGAAACAAGGAGGCGGAGGCGCATTTTATCCCAATAGCAGTATCAGCACGGCTCATTTTCGAGACGGAACGAGCACCACCATCGCTTTTGCCGAAGTGAAGACCTTCACTCCACATTTGCGAGATGGAGGAAACCCACCTGCTGCCGGAATTCCGATTCCGGGTTCGGTAGCAACTGTGGTTGGGTATGGTGGCAGCCTTGTGGCAACGGGACATACGGAATGGGTTTGCGGCCGCGCGAATCACACCGGCTTCACAACAGTCTTCACTCCAAACACGGTCGTGAATTACGTGTCTGGTGGGACTACTTACGACGTCGATTTCGTCTCTCGTCGCGAGGGAGGATCTACAACTCAAGTCACTTATGCTGCGGTCACCGCACGCAGTTTTCATGCGGGAGTTGTGAACGCAGTGATGGTGGATGGATCCACTCGGACTATTAGCAACAACATCAATTTGGCAATCTGGCGCGGGCTGAGCACTCGATCTGGAAGCGAAGTGATTTCTGAGTTTTGATCTTCAGAGTTTTTGCGAACGTCGAGCTAGTTGAGTACCTCTAGCGGCCAGGAGTGCGAGTGTTGTTTCTAAAGGAGCACGCATCCGCATGTTGCTCCAATAGACGATGTGGACGGCGAAGAGGCTGATGACCAATAAGGCCAATAGCAGCCACTTTTGCAGTTCGTCGGAGCTAAGCCGCAGAAGCCCCAAAGAGGCGGCCATGAGTTCGGCGGCATAGAAGACGGTAATCCCCCACAGGATCACTCGCGGCAGCGAAGCGGCGTCTGAGCCTGCGGGGCTGACGTTCCAGAAACGCCTGATGCGCAACCAGCAGGTGGCGGTAAATTCGCGAGGATGCGATGTGATCCAGTTCCACGCGCGTTCGGACATCCAGCGGTCCCGCGCAACTTCATTGGACGAAGAGTTGCCCGCTCGCTGCAACTCTTCGTCCAATGACCGCTGCCACGGTTGCGAATCCCAAAGCGTGCCTAAGGATTTCGTTGCTTCTGATTGATAAGCCTCGTCGTTGTTTCCCAGCAGGAGTGTGTAGCCTCCGTGCGTGGTCGTCACGATCGGCTTTCCGAAGTGCCACCAGTTGCGGATTCCCCACGGTGCGACGACGACGACAAACGCCAACATCGCGAGACAAACTTGCGGCCAGATCTGGCGGACGGTTCGCTGGAGCCAAAGGTGTCGTAGCAGGAAAACAATGGCCGCTATGCCGACAAACGCAAACATCGTGGGTCGGCACATTGCAGCCAATCCACACAAGAAGCCGAGAGTGGTCCAACGGTTTTTGATCGCCGACAACATGCAGGCAGTCACGAGAAACGTGAATAATGTCTCGGTCATAGCGAGGGCTGTTGCTTGTACTAACAAGGGATTGACCGCCACGAGTGCGGCTGCAATCAACGCTCGTCGGTCCAAATTCAAACAGCTCCCCAGCTTCCATGTGAGCCAAACGGTCGCAGTCCCTAATGTGATCTGAACTGTGGCGAGCAACTTCAAGCCACCGCCGCATCCAACAATCAGTGCGAGCAGTAACGGGTAAAGCGGCGGTCGATAGGCGGTGACGTGGCCCAATTCCGGATGAACGAATCCGTCCCCGGCCACAATTCGGTTCGCGATTCCCCAATATAAATCGCGATCTTCGAGCAACGTGTCCGGTTTCCAGCAAACAATTCCGAGCCGTAGTAATCCTGCGATGACCAAGATTGCCACAAGCCAACGACGATCGACGCGAGTCGGTTCAGAGTGGCTGGCTGCGATCGGTTGAGTTTGCATGGTGTTTTTCAAACCAAGAAGGATTCTCGCTGTAATCGGCGGATGAAGACTACGACGCGAACTCTCATCATGGCGAGTTCAAATCGTGACTCTGGTTGACTCGCACGACACGCGAATCTTACGGCATGGGATGAAGATCGGAACGGTTGGCATTAGGCTCCCGCCCGCAATCGTCGGCCAGATTTTCAACGCTGGCTCGGATGCTTCAAACCGTTGAGAAAAAGGGGGCAGCATGTCTTATGACGTCTACGGCGTCGGTAATTCGTTGGTTGATATTCAAGCTCGAGTTGATGATCGGTTCCTTGAGTTGATCGGTTTTCAAAAAGGAATCATGACTCTCGTTGATGAAACCGCACAAAGACGGGTGCTCGATCAGCTAAATGGGCGACCGACGAATCGTTGCGCGGGTGGCTCGGCGGCGAATACGGTGATGGGGGTTGTCGATTTCGGTGGTAAGGCGGCGTACGCGGGTAAGACCGGGCGAGACGAAATCGGAGAGTTTTTCCTGAGCGACATGCGACAACAAGGAGTTCGGATCGAAGTTCCTCCGGCCGATGGCCAGTCTGGAACGTGCGTTGTGCTCATCACAGAAGACGCCCAACGGACGATGCTGACGAACCTTGGTGTTTCAGCGACGCTCTGTCCTGACGACATCAATGAAGAAGATATTCGGCAAGCCAAGTATGTTTATGTGGAAGGTTACCTTTTCACTGGCGAAGGGCCGCGAGCAGCCGCTTTGAAAGCGATGGAACTCGCCAAGAAGAATCATGTGAAAGTTGCGTTCACCGTCTCTGACCCGTTTTTGATCGGCCTTTTCCGCGATCGATTCTGGCAACTCATCGAAGAAGATGTCGATTTGTTGTTTTGCAACGTCGACGAAGCTCGCGCGTTGACTGGCAAAGAAGACCCGATCGAGTGCGCGCAGATCATTCACAAGCACGCCGAAAACGTCGCGTTGACGCTCGGTAAGTCCGGATCGATCTTGATGCATCGCAACGAAATCATTCCGGTTGAGGGTGTTCCCGTTCAAGCGATCGACACGACGGGTGCAGGCGACATGTATGCCGCCGCAATTCTGTACGGCATCACGAACGGCCTGAGTTGGCCGCAAGCGGGCCACTTGGCTTCTCATGCTGCTGCGAGAATCGTGTCACAATTGGGAGCAAGATTGCAGCGGCGATTCACCCGTGATGAGATATCTCAGCTACTGAAGTAGGACTCTACTCTTTTTGAGGAGCGCCAGAATGGCCCGCCGTTTTCTTGCCACCGTTTTTGCTCTCGCCTTGATGGTCAGTAATGCGTCGTACGTTCGATCGGACGAAGAAGGTTTCGTGCCCATGTTTAACGGGCGTGATTTATCGGGCTGGGTGATCGTCAATGTTGCGCCGAAAACTTTCACGATCAAGGACGGACTCGTGGTGAGCACGGGAGTGCCAACGGGTGTGATTCGGACGGAGAAGCAATACGAGAATTTCATTTTGGAGCTCGAATGGCGGCACTTGAAGCCGAAGGGAAACGCCGGAGTTTTTGCGTGGGGTGATTCGCTCACCGCTCAAGGGACACCATTCGCCAAAGGGATCGAGGTGCAAGTGCTCGACGGGCACGAGACGCCGAACTACACGAGTCACGGAGACGTGTTTGCGATTCACGGTGCGCGGATGAAACCAGATCGACCGCATCCAAACGGCTGGGAGCGATGTCTGCCAAGCGAGAAACGCGCGAAGCCTTCGCCGGAGTGGAATCACTACCGTGTTGAATGCCGCGACGGAGTTTTGAAGTTAGCCGTCAATGGCAAAGTGGTTTCTGGCGGCAGCGAGTGCAAACCGCGTAAAGGTTATTTGTGTCTCGAATCGGAAGGTTCGGAGTGTCATTTTCGCAACGTGCGGATCAAAGAACTGCCGTCATCAAATCCGCCAGCTGATGAAGTCGCGCCGCTCGCAGAAG
>CAIJTL010000327.1 GCA_903823545.1 uncultured Planctomycetaceae bacterium | reverse complement strand
GACACGGTATCGGAACTCCGTGCGCGGCTTCAACCACGACACCGCAGCTTGTGTTTCGCATCATCATAGTTGGAGCGGCTGAGCACGGCGCACGGCGTTGATCAGTTTGTCCAGATTCGAATGAGTCCGACGTATCCCCATTTGGGCTCAACTACTCACTCCGGACCAAATGGCTGAGAGCCGAGCTTAATAATCCGCCACCGAGCCGTCCTTAAGTTTGGCTCCTGGCCACTTGTAGGTTTGTGGCTTCTTGGACTCTTCGATCAGTTTGGCCTCGTCGACTTCAACGCCGAGGCCGGGGCCAGGGGGCAGGCCGATGTAGCCGTCTTGGTCGTACTCGAATGCCATGCGAGTGACGCCGGGGACGTTGAAGCCGGCGTTCGTGGGATAGAACTCGTGGATCAGAAAGAATGGAATCGACGAGACGACATGGAGGCTCGCCGCGATGCCGAGGAATGTTGCAGTGCAGTGCGGAGCAATCGGTACGAAGTACGCTTCGGCGAGAGTGGCGATCTTTTTCATTTGGCTGATGCCGCCGGTGTGACAGCAATCGGGTTGCAGGATGTCGATGCAGCCTTCTTGCAGATACGGGATCACTCCCCAGATGGTGCGGTCGCGTTCTCCGGTCGCGAGCGGGATGTTGATGTGCTGCTTAAGACGTTTGAAAGTTTCGATGTTGCCGGGGACTGCGGGCTCTTCGATGAAAAGCAAATCGTATGGTTCGAGCTTCGCCGCCAGTTGGATGAGCGTCGCGGGCGGGACTGCCGAATGAGCGTCGAACATGACCGCTCCGTCGGGACCGACCTTCTCGCGAGCGGCTTTGATCGCTTTGACCATGTTGTCGATGTCGCTCGGATTTCCGGAGTGTTCGTAGATCCCGTGCGGCGGAACTTTTTGTGCTTTTGGCGTGTGATAGACGCGAATGCGATCACGCGTCGGACCGCCGAGCAGCCGATAGACCGGTACTTGCCACAGCTTGCCGGTGATGTCCCACAGGGCCATGTCGATCGCCGCAAGCGTGTGGACCATCAATGCTCCGCCTCGCATGTTCCGATGCGCTCGAAAGATCTTTTGCCACAGATGCTCGACACGAGTCGGGTTCTCTCCATCGAGTAACTCAAACAGTGATTCCACCAATGGCTTTGAAACGCGCGGATCAACTCCTTTGAGATCACCCCATCCGTTGATGCCGTGGTTTGTTTCGATCTTCACATAGACAACCGGCCCAACCCAATATGTTTTGATCGCCGTGATGCGAATGGAAGAAGTCCGATCACCGACCTGAGTTCCCGGTATCTTCTCGTCGGCGACACCGTGATTGACGAGAGCCAATCCGGCGGCAGCAGTCATTAAGTCGCGTCGCGAGAAGAGAGATGGATTGCTCATGAAGTGATCCTTGGAGGAAATCCGAAGCTCGAAACCCGAAGTACAAGTAAGGACTGACGACAATCCGCTTACGTTTTGGAGCCAATTTCCTTTGGCTTCAACGCCTCAACAAATGCCGCGTGTTCGGGGCTCGCCAAACCGAGTTGGATCACATCAATGAGTCGCGCACCGTCTTCTGCAACAAGCGCGTTGAGGTCTAGGCAGAGGCCCGGAAAAGCACGACTTCGATGAAGGCCGTCTGCATCTGCGGAGATCAATTCAAACTCGTCGTCGGCATCACGAGTCCACCAATCGACGGCGTTGTCGCGAACTCGCCACAGCAAATATTCTCGGACGCCTGCCTGCCGGTAGAGCTGAAGCTTTTGTCGTGCATCGATCGAAACCGTGCTGGCAGAGACCTCGGCAACGAACTCGGGAGCCCCGCGCAGATAACCGTCTGTGCCGATTCGAGATTGGCCTCCCAATTCCGAAAGAATCCGCAGGGCTGCGTCTGGTTGCACGACATTGTCGGGGCTGAGCCGCACGATGCCGTTCGTTAGCGATCGGACGCCGCGAGTTTTGCTTGCGTAGTAAAAGAGTAACCCTTGAATGAAGCTGTCAGGCTCCGCGTGTTGATCAACACGAACAGCGGCAGACATATAGACGACTCCGTTAATCAATTCCGCCTTCTTGAGATCGGGCGTGAAGTCATATCGCCGGAGAAACTCGCTGGCGTTCAAGCAATCGCCCTGTTCCAACGGCGGAACGTTTTCGTCCGTCGAGCGGGTCATCAGCGGTTCGGGAGAAATCGATGTGGTGCTCATGGCAAATGACTCTAAACGTGGTTCTCAAGACTGTCGAGTCGGCAATCGCACTGGCACC
The DNA here is from genome assembly GCA_903823545.1 of uncultured Planctomycetaceae bacterium. GTDB lineage: Bacteria > Planctomycetota > Planctomycetia > Planctomycetales > Planctomycetaceae > SXKJ01. The sequence goes on along the minus strand of CAIJTL010000327.1, from coordinate 1,034 downwards.
ATCACTCGATCGATGAAAAACCGACTGGCGGGTTGGCAGTCGGATGCCGTGTTGTCACGATCACAACATGACGACCAAAAAGAACCTGTTTCAGACGCTTGCAAGGTTGGGCCAAAGAGATCTGCAACCAGAGTTAATGGACCAACCACAGCTCGATCCCCTTGAGCACGCGCTGGCATTGCTTGGCTTGGCTCGAGTGAATTGGTTCAGCCGTAGCGACGCGATTTTCTGGCCGACGCTGAGGTCGTTCGCTCTCGAGCAAAAGGGAGGTCCGCTACGAGTTTTAGATGTTGCTTGCGGAGGGGGAGATGTCACGTGTGCTCTCGCGAAGCGTGCTCGACGTGCGGGGCTTGATGTGAAGATTGCCGGTTGTGATCTGAGCGACATCGCGTTGTCGGTCGCGAGAAAACAAGCGGCCTCATCGGGTGAAACGATTGAGTTCTTTCAACACGACGTACTGTCGGAGCCGCTACCCGCTCGGTTTGATGTGGTGATCTGCTCCTTGTTCTTGCATCACCTTGACGAGGCCGAAGCGGTCACTGTTTTGCGTTCGATGTCGCAGGCAGCACGACGAGCGGTGTTGGTCAATGACTTGGTGCGTAGTCGAAGCGGATACTTGTTGGCTGTTCTTGGGACTCGGCTTCTGTCGCGATCGCGGATCGTGCATATCGACGGGCCGTTGTCGGTGGCGGGGGCGTTCACGCCTCAGGAAGCGTTGCAACTTTGTGAGCAAGCCGGGCTGAATGGAGCGACGGTCTCGCGACATTGGCCGCAACGGTTTCTGCTGACCTGGAGCCGATCGTGACGACCGATTGGGATGTGATTGTCATCGGAGCGGGCCCGGCGGGATCGGTCGCGGCGCGGCAGATTGCGTTGCTCGGTCGACGAGTCTTGTTGCTCGACAAGAAGCGTTTCCCCCGCCGCAAAGTCTGCGGAGCCTGTTTGAATCACTCCGCCGTTGAGTTGTTGGAACAGATTGGGCTTGGTGATGCATTGCGATCGTGTGGCGGTTCAGAGTTGAACCACTTTCAGAT